>CACZTA010000001.1 GCA_902783935.1 uncultured Lachnospiraceae bacterium
GTGCGGAAATCCGCCATGACCATCTGTCCGATTTTCTCCCGTACCGTCATCTGCTCTAAAAGAGCATCTGCTTCAGAAGCTGCATCCTGCTGTGCTCCCCATACGGGAAATGCGCAGAGTATCACCAGCACCAGACAGACCATCACTACTTTGCGGAAAAGGTTTCTTTGTGTCATGTACATACCCCTCTCAGAATAATCTGGCGAAAGCAATGTTCATAAGTCATCTTTAAAACAGAAAAAATATGAAGCCCTGCATCAGGATTCCGGAAATGAGTAAGAAACCGTCTCCCCGTCCCAGTTGGCGTCGATACTTAAGGAATAGTGTTCGGCATTAAATACATCCCGCACTACAAAACGAATCATGTACTCTCCTGCCGGCAGCTTCTCCCGCTCAATCACGGTATCTTTTGAAAACTGTGTTTCCACGCTGTCAAGATAGTCTGCTACCTTCTCAAGCATTGCACTGTATACGACATCATACAAAAAGAACTTCATACCGTCGAGTTCGCTTAATGAAATCGCATTTCTTCCGGGGAGACCGTTATGAGAGTCAAAACCGTCCCAGACACCAAGCAGCTCATACGGACTGCCATCCGCTTCATTTTGGACTGCCGTCTCCCCTTCTTCCGGGGTTTCCTCCACACCGCTTTCCGGCTCAGCTTCGGAATCCGTCTCCTGATCGTCTTCTGATTTATTAACCAGAATCCGCATCTGATAATTCATCTTTTCCAGCTTAATCGGGACGTTATAGAGAATATACGATTCTGTCTCATCCGCGATGGTCATGCACAGCGGTTTTCCAGCCAATGTCGGCCAGGTCCCGTCAAATCCCAGTTCGAACCGGATCGTCCCGTCTTCTTCATCCACCTCGGGAATCAGATCCCCGCTCTCCCCCAGAGTGTACAGGACGCCTGATTCCGGATCCTTATAATACAGTGCATACGACATGTATACCGCCGCGTTCATTCCGGACCGGAGCGTCATATAAGCGCCGGAGCCGTCTTCCGTGCAGGCAGCCTCGGGAACGACAACATAGGCACTGCGGTCCAGTTCCGGCTGTCTTTCCGTTTCCTCATAAACCCAATCGGGTGCTTCCCATTTCAGGCTGATGCTGTCAAGAAAAGCGAGCTGTTCCGCATTTTTACAGCTTCTCGCAAAATGATCCAGATCTTTTGTGCTGTCATTCAGCGGGTAATAGACAGACAGGCCGTGTGAATACATGTGATTGTCAGAGCGGAGATTGTACAGAACCGCGTCCTCAACAGCGTCCTGCAGGGCATGAGCCGTTTCCTTTGATACCCCCCCGTTCTCCGCGCGCCGGCTGAGGTCAAAAAGGTCATACATGGTATCAAAATAATAATTCTCCGCATAATGGGTTGCGGCGGCATACGTATAAAATGCCCCCGGGTCCTGAACAAGATCAGAGGCCTCATGTATAAATGCGTTAAATGCCTTCGCGACCTCATCCGTCTTTGAAAGGTCGATCAGGGACATCGTAAAGAAACAGCCCTCCGACGAATTATCCTTTTCTGTATAATACTGCTGCGAGGCATCGCAGATTCTCTTTCCCAGCTGGACGGCAGAGCATTCAGGCCGGTCATAGAGATACTGGACCCAGGATTTATAATTCGTTCCGTCTCCTGCCATAATCTCCTCGGAAGCCGCCAGATAATCCGCATAGGGAGACAGAGCCTGGCACATCTCCAGGCTGGCCATCAGGCAGGCATCCGTCAGCACAAGGTCAAAATGGGTTCCGCCCTCTCCAAGAGCTTTTTCAAGCGAATACAACGGCATGATGGCTCCATCGTAGTTCTCGTCACTGATCAGGCCTGCACTGCTTCCGCCGCCATGGTCCCACAGGACAAGCATGTTTTTCTTCGCACTGTAATTCTCCGCGCTCCAGCGGATAAACCCGGAAAGCGTACGGTCATCAGACATGCTGGCTTCCTGTGTCTCATCCACCAGGACAAAACCGTCTTTTCCATAGCGCCAGCGCTGCAATCTGTCATTTGCGATCCCGAGCCCGAGCTTTCCCTCGGGATCCCATCCTTTTGCCCCGCCCGTCTCTATCAGAATATTCACGCCTTCCTCCGGAAGTGTGGCGGCAATGTCCTGCAGATTCTTTGTCGCCGAGCTGTAATCAGACTCGAGATCCGTTCCGCACAAATAGATCAGTACGTTCCATTCACATTCCTGATCCCGGACTTCTTCCGCCGGTGACTCCGTTCCGGCCGCTTCCGCTGACACAGCCTCCGCCTCTTCCTGTACGGATTCTTCAGCAAAGACACATCTGCCGCACAGACTCAGCAGCAGCATTACCGACAAGATCAGGGTAATTGTCCTTTTCATAACGCGTGATCCTCCTTTGATTTATTCTTCTTCAGAGTATACCAGAGGACCACACCTGATCTCAATTAATGAAAAACAGCAATCTCATTTTTGCTGTCACATTACAGCAAACCGAACCGGCAGTTCAGGAAGAACCGGGTCAGGCAGCCCGGGATCCCCGTGGTTATCCGGCGTAAAAAATACCGTCAAAGATAGCCTCAATATCTTTCCCGTCAATGGTCTCCGGCCAGGACCCGGATGATTCCTCCACACGTACAATGCGGCCGTCCTCAAGACGTAAGTCCAC
>CACZTA010000002.1 GCA_902783935.1 uncultured Lachnospiraceae bacterium
ATCTTTTTTTCAACGGCAAATGCAGCCAGTTCCTCAAATGCCATCGCGGGGATCGGCACACATTCCGCAATGCCCGCGATCCCGGCATTTCCCGGTGCACAATAGATTTTTGATACTTTAGGGCTTTTCGCACAGGCCCATGCAATCGCGTGTTCTCTTCCGCCGCTTCCGACTATCAGTATTTTCATATGACCTCCCGCGCGCCGTCCGTCCGGACGCGCCCGTTTTCATCCACATAAACCCTGCCCGCTGCGATCAGGTCGACCGCCTGGGGGAGGATCTTCCACTCCGCTTCTTCCATTATGCGCCTCTGCAGAACTTCCGGCGTGTCATCTTCCAGGACCGACACGGCTTTCTGCAGGATGATGGGGCCCCCGTCGAGCTCATCATTCACAAAATGAACGGTTGCACCGCTCACTCTGACTCCTCTCTTCAAAGCCGCCTCGTGGACCCTGAGACCGTAATACCCCTTTCCGGAAAAAGCCGGAATCAAAGCCGGATGTATATTGATGATCCGGTTCGGAAATGCAGCGATCAGGGCCGGCGGGATCTTCAGCAGACATCCCGCAAGTACGATCAGCCCGGGCTTTAATGATATGAGCCGGTCCGTCAGCGCACTGTCAAATGCTTCCCGGTCCGGATAATCCTTCGGGGAAATCGTCTCATGGGGAATCCCGGCTTTTTCCGCCCTTTTCAGCGCATAGGCGCCCGGATTATTGCTGATTACGCAGATAATCTCCGTATTTCTCACCCGTCCGTCCCGGACAGAGTCAATCAGGGCCTGCAGATTCGTCCCGCCGCCGGAAACAAGTACGGCAGCTCTCAGCTTCTTTCCGTCACTCATATGAGATCCACGCCTTTCTCACCGGCTTCAGCCTGTCCGATCAGATATGCCGTCTCGCCTGCATTTTCAATCGCGGCCAGCGCGGCTTCAGCGTCTGCAGGGCGGACCGCCAGAACCATGCCGATCCCCATGTTGTAGGTGTTATACATCACCTTCTCTTCGATGCATCCCTTTTCCTGAAGCAGCCTGAAGAGATAAGGCACCTCATAGCTGTTTTTCCTGATGACGGCTTTTATGCCCTCAGGCAGCATGCGCGGGACATTCTCATAGAAACCGCCCCCGGTTATATGGCTGCATCCCCTTATCCGCACGCCGTTCTTTCTGACCGAAGACAGCGCACGCACATAGATTTTCGTCGGTTCAAGCAGCGCATCCCCGAGCGTGCGCCCGAGTTTTTCGTCATATGCGCCCAGCGCTTCCGGCGTCATCGGAAAGACCTTCCTGACCAGCGAGAATCCGTTTGAATGTATGCCGGAAGAAGCGATGCCGATGAGGGCATCCCCTTCCCGGATCTCCGACCCGTCGGTCAGATCCTTTTCATCCGCCACACCCACGGCAAATCCCGCAAGATCATACTCGTCTTCCGGATAGAAGCCGGGCATCTCCGCGGTCTCTCCGCCAATCAGCGCGGCGCCTGCCTGCAGACATCCTTCCGAGACACCCTTTACAATAGCGGCGATTTTTTCGGGATCATTTTTCCCGCATGCGATATAATCCAGAAAGAACAGCGGCTCGGCACCTGCGCAGGCGATATCATTTACGCACATGGCGACACAGTCGATCCCGACCGTATGATGCCTGTCCATGACAAATGCAAGCTTCAGTTTGGTCCCCACGCCGTCCGTCCCGGAGACCAGCACCGGTTTCTCCATATCTTTATATTTTTCCATGGAGAATGCACCCGAGAATCCGCCGATCCCCCCGAGTACTTCCGGACGCATCGTCCGCCTGACGTGCTCCTTCATTAATTCCACCGACCGGTAACCGGCTTCGATATCGACACCCGCACTCTTATAATCCATATAACCTGTTCCTCCCCGGCTTCGCCTGCTTCAGTAATTCCGGAACCCTTCTTCCTGCAGACGGGCATCCTTTGCTTCCACTTCTTTCTTCATGTCCCCGGCCATCTCCTTCAGCTTCAGAAGGAGCGCTTCATCCGATACCGCAAGAATTTTTGCCGCCAGGATTGCCGCGTTTTTGGCGCCGTTGATGGCGACCGTCGCAACCGGGATCCCCGACGGCATCTGCACAATCGAGTAAAGGCTGTCCCTGCCCCCGAGAGAGGTTGTGTGCATCGGGACACCGATCACCGGCAGCGGAAACAGGGCTGCGCACATCCCGGGCAGATGGGCGGCCATCCCGGCACCGGCAATAATGACCTTGATCCCTTT
Source organism: uncultured Lachnospiraceae bacterium (assembly GCA_902783935.1). Lineage (GTDB taxonomy): Bacteria > Bacillota > Clostridia > Lachnospirales > Lachnospiraceae > Chordicoccus. Next base: position 2,236 of record CACZTA010000002.1, read on the forward strand.
TTCCTCAGCGGTCTTCGCATATTCAAAAAAGATATCCGGTTCCCTGTGGGCGGAAATAATCCGCATCTCATATGAAACGCCGAGTGTCTCCAGCATCTCCGCAGCTTTTCTCATCACGGGCATATCCGAATCCGAACCCATCACGATACTGACCTGTGCCATACTCTGTCTCCTTTCCTCGTATTCAGCTGTGTTCATTGTCGTTGTCAAGCGGTTCATTTAAGGCTTCTGTCCCCGGGAGCACAAACCGTCCGTCCCTGATCAGGTACGTTTCGGTCCCGTCCCCGTGAATGACACAGACAGCCCCGAGTTCATTGTAGGGAATCGTGATATCCGTGTGGCAGCCGTAATAAGCCTTCGAGGGATCCGTCTTCCTGACAAGCGTATGCTCGTTATCCCTCGCAATCACTTCTTTGCCGTCCGGATTAAAGACCGCGCGGTCTTCCTCCCTGCTGTAGCAGGTATCGCCCAGTGCGAAATGGGGACCCGTTTTCTCAGCAATCAGGATCGGCATGAGGGCCTCAATCCCGTACCGCTTCGCCATCACATAGGCGGCAGTATTGGTTCCGACAGCAAACTCCCCGATCGCAAGCGACGGGTGGTGGAAGAGGATATTCTCCTCGATATACCGCTTCCCCTTCGCGGGGTCCTCAAAATTTCCGCAGCTGTACGTATCCGTCATGCCGTCCTTCAGCGTGATCCTCAGGTCTCTGTATTCAAATCCCTCCAGGAATACGCGGCGGACATGCAGAAGACCGTTCGTTCCCGCAAGGACCGGTGACGTAAACACTTCCCCGACCGGAATGTTTACATCCGCCAGGCAGTTCTCGAAATTGGTCTCCCCGGCAGGATTCCTCAGCTCGTGCAGCGCGATCATGAGGTCTGTCTCGTTTCCGTTCCTGCCCGTCACATGCACGGCGGTGCCCCTGTCCAGCGCATCAATCATGCGCTGCTGAATCTCCCGGTAAACTTCCTGGTCGAGCGTATTGACCCTGATTGTCTCCCTGAATATCTCTTCGAAGTCCGGACCGACCGCCGGTACCGGGAAGTCAATGATCGTGAAGCTCCTCTCTTCCTCGGGGATATAGCGCTGCCGGATCATGAGAAGCGCATTTCTCAGATCCAGATGCCGCTTCGTCTCCCGGTCATTCATGCGGACGGCATGTTCACTGTACCCGGGCACAAACGGCTCCCTCCCGAAGGTTTCCATGACAGCCGGTCCGGCGTACAGGCGGGCTTCTCTCCGGAGGGATTCATAGGCCTCCTGTGCCGCCCTCTTCCGGAGAGACACATACTCTTCATCCAGAATAAGCGCCAGGTCCTCCCGGTGGTCATAATCAAACTGTTCGTTCGGCACTGCGCCGGTATAGCCCGCATGGCGGTTCGGCGACTTCGTCACGAGACGGACCGGGGTGCGGGAGATGACCGGCCTGAGACCGATTTTTTTAAAATTCTCAATTGCAGCGGCGATCACCCGGTCATAACCCAGTTCATAAATGATGTGGACTGTTTCTTTCCGCCCCAGGTCCTTTCCGCCGAGTTCAAAGCCCCTGCGGTATCCTTCCGTAAAGGTATCCGCCATTTTGCGGACGGTCTCCTCCGGCAGGCTGTTTACAAAAGCCGCTGTCTTCAGCGTCTCTTCCGTCACATATTCCCCGAAACGGTAAAGATAATCCGTCCGGCTGAAATCCGCATCCCGGATTATATCCGCGGCAAACGACCGCTCCGGCAGCAGCATCCGGCTGATTTCTTCCCGCACAAAAAGCGGGGTATAGTCGCGCAGGTACATGGAAAACAGATGCTTTACCGTCGACGGCTGCGGCACTTTCTCATTTTCAAACTCAAAATACAGGCTCAGGAACAGTTCCATGAGAACCGCCTGCCCCTCCATGTCGTCTTCAAAAACAGCAGGAATGATGCCCCGCAGTTCCGCATAGACGGCAGAGAGCAGGGGACCGTATCCGGCTCCCAGCTTCTCCGCGGCATAGTCCGGATTCCCATATGAGGTCCGGTAATTTTCCGGGAGGATATCTTCATAGAGAGCCCTGTTATCTGCATCTTTCCGCACGGACATCAGAAATGATGCCGTCCGGGTGAAATAATCCCTGAACGGTTCCGGTACTGTTTTCTCTCCGCCGATCTCCCTGATCCTGGCAGCGGCATTTTCACATCTCTCTGCAAGAATCTCCCTGTATCCGTCTGTCATGGTTTCCCCTTTCCCCCGGATCTGACGTTTCTCTTCATGCAAGTCCGATCAGGACCAGCGTCAGCCAGCCGACCATCATCACGCCGCAGGCAATCGACCCGATAATGGAGAATGTCGGGGAGACATCCCGCTCGTTGAAGGATTTCATGCCGACGTAGAAACCGTACACCGACAGGAGCATGGCTACCACGGCCACCGCTCCTGTAAAGATCCCGGCATTTCCTCTGTTATGCAGCGAAATGATCACATCCGCCGCAAACAGGATAAAGGAAGAAAGAGCCAGCAGCGCCGAAAACTTTCCGCCGCCGGACTCTCTCTGTTCATCAAATGTATATCTTCTGTTATCCGCCATAGACGTTTCTCCTGATTCCCTTGCAAATCGTAAATGCCAGCCAGCCGAGCAGCGCGCCGCCCGTATTCAGAATGATATCATCCACATCAAAACACCCCGTCCTCGTGAGCAGCTGGACAAGTTCCACTGTCAGCGACAGAAGAAAGCCCAGTCCGACGGTCCGGAGTCCGTTCCTGAAAACCGGGGATATCAGCGGAAGGAAAAAGCCGAGAGGCATAAATCCGAGCACATTTCCCGCCAGATTCAGAAACACCGATGCCGGTCCGAGCCGGTCGCCTTTTCTCACAAACCGCCGGATCTCACGAAACGGAACGATATTATACCGGTAGGCCCACTGTGCGCCGGGCGTGTGATGATACCAGTCGGCAAAGAACAGAAAATACATCAGTGCAGCCATATAGAGAACAAACAGAATGATCCCGATAAGCCGCAGCCTCTTTTTCAGAATCCGCTCCCGGCGGAGTTCCGCGTTTCTGTTCCTTCTTCTATTCTGCTCCATAACGCTGATAATAGGAATCGATCGCCGCCTTCATTTCATCATCAATCACAACTCTGCCATTATAATCTCTGTTATAAAGGCAGGCAACCACTTCCTGCATCGTGACAATCGAAGCGGTTTTCAGGCCGTATGTCTCTTCGATTTCTTTCAGGGCGCTCTTTGTTCCCTGCCCCCGCTCCATCCGGTCAACCGATATGACGAGCCCGATGACCTGTATATCGCCATTTGCCCGGATCAGCGGCAGCGTCTCCCTGATCGACGTGCCGGCCGTCGTCACATCTTCAATCATGACAACCCGGTCCCCGTCTGCCAGTTTGCTCCCGAGCAGCGCACCGGTATCTCCGTGGTCCTTGACTTCCTTTCTGTTTGAGCAGTAGCGCACTTCCGTCCCGAAATCCTCGCTCAGGGCGACAGACGCCGCGACAGAAAGCGGAATCCCCTTATACGCCGGTCCGAACAGCACGTCAAAATCCAGTCCGAATGCATCGTTTATGGCCCGCGCATAATAACCGCCGAGCCTCCGGAGCTGGGCACCCGTCTGATAGTTGCCCGTATTGATAAAAAACGGTGTCTGTCTTCCGCTCTTCGTCACGAAATCACCGAAACGGAGCACCCCGCAGTCGACCATAAAATGAATAAAATCCTCTTTATAAGCTTCCATCTTTCCTCCCTGACACAGCTTTACCTTACCGCCCCGACCAGTTCCCTGACATCCGGGATCTTTTTCCTGACCAGATATTCCCTTATCCCGTCGATCACTTCGAGGGTGACATACGGGTTCACGAAATTCGCCATTCCCACAGAAACTGCCGAAGCGCCCGCCAACAGAAACTCCAGCGCATCCTGTGCACACATGATGCCGCCCATGCCGATCACGGGAATGCTGACCGCATGGCTCACCTCATAGACCATCCTCACGGCGACCGGCCTGATCGCGGGACCGGACAGCCCGCCGGTTCTGTTGGCCAGCAAAAAGGTCTGCCGCTCTGTATCGATTTTCATGCCCGTGAGGGTATTGATGAGAGAGACGGCACCTGCGCCGCCTGCTTCCGCTGCGCGCGCAATCGTCCTGATATCCGTCACGTTCGGCGTCAGTTTGATAATGACAGGCCGGCCTGCGCGTCTCACGCATTCCGCCGTCACTTCCTCCACCATCTCCGGATCCGTTCCCAGCGTCAGGCCGCCTGCACGGACATTCGGACAGGACAGATTGATCTCAAGCAGGTCAATGCCGTCCGCCTCTGCCAGCCTGTCCACTACGCGATAATACTCCTCCGGCTCGTGTCCGGCGACATTCACGATGACAGCCGTATCCTGCGCTGCAAGGAAAGGCAGGTCCCTCTCAAGAAAAACCTCCACCCCGGGGTTCTGAAGGCCGATGGCGTTCAGCATCCCCGACGGAGTCTCACAGATGCGCGGAACCGCATTTCCTTCCCACGGGACTGCCGAAATCCCTTTTGTCGTAACGGCGCCGAGCTTCGACAAGTCCAGCATTTCCGCATATTCCATGCCGGAGCCGAATGTACCGCTCGAAACCATCACGGGGTTTTTCAGCACAACACCCGCGATTTCCACCGCCATACGCGGATTTCCAGCGTCCATCACCATGCCACCTCCTCTGCGCGAAAAACGGGTCCGTCTGTGCAGACCCGCGCATTCTTTACGTTTGAATGGCAGTCGGTTTCCTTCGTTTTCGTCACACAGCCGAGACAGACACCGACGCCGCAGGCCATGCGCTCTTCGAGGGATACATATGCCGGGATCCCCGCTTCTGCAGCATAGTCCCGGACTGCGCGGAGCATGGGGAGCGGACCGCACGCGCAGACCGCGTCCGGCGTGTATGAGCTCTGCCTGAGTGCATCCAGGACCGTCCCCCTGACGCCGAGCGTTCCGTCGTCCGTGGAGATAAACACTTCCCC
>CACZTA010000003.1 GCA_902783935.1 uncultured Lachnospiraceae bacterium
CAGATGAAGTCCGTCCGCCTTCCCCGGCTTCGCATAAAGGGATGCGTCCATGAAATGGCATCCGTATTTATCCGCAACTAAGCGGAAAGCTTTCGAAAAGCCTTCGCTTTTTTCCGCCGCCTGGACTCCGAACATATGGCGGTATACTTCATGGTCCTCGATCCGGATCGGAGCGACCAGAAGCACCTGCGGCGGATATTTGTCCGGTCCGTAGGGGCTGATCATTGCCGTCCAAACCAGGCGTCCGGCTCCGTCCGCGATGTTCTGCGCCGTCTGTGAAAAATAGCATTTCGTATCGTTGGTTCCGAGCATGATTATGATCAGGTCAAAAGGGGACTGGGATTCCATGCAGGGCCAGAGATATTTCAGCCCGGCCATCCGGTTTTCTATCGGGTCATCCCATACCGTGGTCCGTCCGTTCTGCGCCTCCTCAATGACCGTATAATCCGGTCCCAGCATTCCGGCCAGTCTCCCTGTCCAGCGCACTTCCTCCGGGTAGCGGCTCTCATCCAGCTTGTTGAATCCCCAGGTGTTCGAATCTCCGAAGCAGACGATTCTTTTTTTCATAATAACACTCCTCTCATTCTCTCTTCGTGCCTGAATCATTTCTCCCTGCTGTATCCGGAGAAGATGCAGACAAAATTTCATGTTCCGGTTCCTATGAGATTCGTAACAATAATTCCAGCTTCCGGTTCAGCTTCCGGTAGATCCGTTCCTGAAACCAGGGTTCCGAGGATGCCTCCACGGCTTCCTCCGGAGAAAACCAGCCAACCGCACTGTTCTCATCTTTTTTCACACGTACCGTCTCTTCCTCATCCGCTTCGAGCAGATATGTAACATTCAGATGCAGGTGTGAGGGAACATATTTCCCTTTCTTTTCATGCCCGTCCACAGTGAGCACTTCAAGGGAAAAGATCTCTTCCGTCACCGGCTTTACCTTTTTTACTCCGCTTTCTTCACACACTTCCCTGAGCGCCACTCCGAGGAGATCTTCCTGGCCGTCTGCATGGCCGCCCAGCCAGGCCCAGGAATCGTACAGGTTATGGTAAGCCATCAGAATCTTTGTCCGCTCTGCGTTGACGACCCACGCGGATGCGGTCATATGTGCCGTAAGATTCTCCCTCAGGAAAATATCTTCCTGTTCCTGCAGCATCCGCAGAATCGTCTTCTGATCAGTTTCCTCCTGCTCATTATATGGCGTATATGCCCTGATCTGTCGGATAAGATCCTCTCTCATTTTCGCTCCTCTGTCCAGCCGTTTTCTGATGCCTTTCCTTCCGCCGGTTTTTCAGGAACGCCACCGGTGTTCCTTCCGCCGGAGAATTCTATTCTCTGCTTCGTCAGAGATAAAAAAACAATATATTTTCTATGTAACCGGTCATGTAACTGTATCCCGGTATAATGAACTCAAAAGATACAAACTTTCTGACGTTTCCATCAATTATACTATTCAAACATTAGCAGCTTCCTTTAAGATCGGCAGGTCTGATACCTGTATTTCCACATCGGAGGTGCGGCATGACGGAAATGATGAACACTGTGAACTATCTTTTTGACCTTTCGGATCAGGCTATCGAGAAATGGCAGACACTTTCTGCGCCGGAAGAAAAAGCAGCAGCCCGTCAGGTTCATGACGAAGCTTTTGAAGCTCTGGTCGCATTTTTCGCCGCGCTGTGACCCGTTTCTGATTCGGGGCAACAGAGGCTGCCGCGCGAATCATAATTCATCGGAACGCGGCAGCACATCTGAAGCTTGATCTGTGCACAGGGCCCGAGAGCGTGTCCTGACTACCCAACAAATGATTTTACTGCCTCCAGGGTGCGGTCCAGATCTTCCTGCGTATGTGCAGCAGACAGGAACATCGCCTCAAACTGGGAGGGCGCCAGATAAATGCCCTGCTCCAGCATATGTGCAAAATAAGCAGTGAACCTGGCGGTATCACTCTTCTGCGCATCGCTGTAATTTTTCACAGGGCCGCCGGTAAAGAACACACAGCCCAGGGAACCGATATGGTTCAGACAGTGCGGCTGTCCGGCATCCGTTAAGATCTTATCCAATTCCGTAAAGAACCGGTCGGCTGCAGCATTCAGCTTTGTAAAAAGTGTTTTTTCCTCCTTTAGCACTGTAAGCTGTGCCAGCCCGGCCGCCATAGCCACAGGATTGCCGCTCAGCGTTCCGGCCTGATACACCGGACCGCTGGGCGCGATCATTTCCATGATCTCTTTCCGTCCGCCGTAAGCGCCGACCGGCATTCCTCCGCCGATGATCTTCCCGAAGGTCGTAAGGTCCGGGCGGATCCCGTAATATCCCTGGGCACTGGAAAGTCCAAGCCGGAATCCCGTGATCACCTCATCAAAGATCAGCAGTGCTTCATATTCATCGCAAAGACTGCGAAGGCCTTCCAGAAAACCTTTCTCTGGAAGTACAACGCCCATATTTGCCCCCACCGGCTCCACGATCACGGCAGCCACTTCTCCCTTATTCGCTTCCAGCAGTTCCCGCACATTCTCCAGATCATTATACACCGCCGTAAGCGTATCTTTTGTGCAGCCTGCCGGCACTCCCGCGCTTCCCGGCAGCCCCTGTGTCATTACGCCGGATCCTGCCTTTACCAGCATTGCATCCGTATGTCCGTGATAGCATCCGGCAAACTTGATGATCTTATCTTTGCCGGTAAAGCCTCTGGCTGCGCGAAGCGCGCTCATCACAGCCTCCGTTCCGGAGTTGACCATGCGGACCAGCTCAATGGAGGGCACCAGTTCACAGATCAGCTCTGCCATCTCCACTTCCCGCCTTGTGGCTGCGCCGAAGCTCAAGCCGTCGCGGACTGCCTTTTCCACTGCTTCAAGCACCGCCGGATGTCCGTGCCCGAGAATCATTGGTCCCCATGACCCTATATAATCGATATATTCCTTTCCATCCTCATCCCAGATACGATCACCCGCTCCCCGCGTGATAAAGCGCGGCGCGATCCCGACCGAACCGAATGCACGGACCGGTGAGTTGACTCCTCCCGGAATACATTTCTTTGCCCTGTCAAATAGTGTTTCTGATACCGACATTTTTCTTCTCCCTGTCCCAGC
>CACZTA010000004.1 GCA_902783935.1 uncultured Lachnospiraceae bacterium
AACCAGGATGATCGCCGCGCCGACAACCAGGTTCTGGTAGAAGGGGTCAATCGCAAGCATGTCCAGGGCATTCCGCAGGAAGCCGATAATCAGCGCGCCCACGACAGACATCCAGGCAGCGCCTTCTCCGCCGAGCATGCTGACGCCGCCGATCAGAGATGCAGCGACCGCATCCAGCTGATAGGTAGAACCCTGCGTCGGATGGACGGTTGCCATCTGTGCGGAAAGGAGGACGCCGGCGATCGCCGAATACATGCCGCAGAGCGCAAATGCGAACACCTTGATGACGTCCGGATTAATTCCCTCGGTCTTGATAACGGATTCGCTGCCGCCCAGCGCATAGATATGTTTGCCCATTCTGGTGTATTTGAGGATGACTGTCGTGATGACAAGCAGAAGGATCATGATCCAGGTATTGATCGGGATCCCGATGATAAGGTTATTGCCAATCGCGGAGTACAGGGACGGAAGTCCGCTGATCGAGCTTCCCTTCCCGACGACCAGGGCCAGCCCGAGTGTGATCTGGCCTGTCACATATGTGGCGACAAACGGCGGGATTTCAATCTTTGCGACAAGCAGTCCGTTGATGATGCCGATGCATAAACCCACGAGGGCGCCGGTAAACATGGCAAGAAAGACATTGACACCCCTGAGCATCATAAACGCACTGACCATGGCGCAGAAAGCCATAACGCCGCCGGTCCCGAGATCAATCCCCTTGATGATCAGCACGAGCGTCATGGCGAGGGCACAGATCGCAATCGTGGAAGCCTGCCTGGTGACATTCATAATGTTCCTGAATGTAAAGAATCCCGGAATACGGCTTCCGAAAACACATAAAGCAATAATCACCAGGACATATACTATATATTTTGTATAATTCTTTTTTTTCTGCACTTTCTTAACTCCTGTGAGTCGGACCTGATGCATGAACATCCGTTAAATACGATGAAAGAAACGCCCGGATGGAATCCCCATCCGGGCGCACCCAGACAGATAATCCTGTCTGTTTCACGATGTAATGATTTAATAAGCGATTGCTTCAGACTCTTCCGTGTTGTCTGCGTTCATGAAGAAGTAACCCGGGTCAGTTTCCTTTTCGACGTCGGCTTCCGTGATTTCTCCGGAAAGGAGCTTTGTCAGGATCTCACCGGAGATCTGGCCTTCCTTGCCGGGATACTGGGCGACGCAGCCGAAGAGATCGCCGGCCTTGATCGCGTCAAGTGCGGAGATGTTGCCGTCGACGGAAATGATGCAGAGGTCAGCCGGAACGAGGCCGCGGTTCTGGACTGCGGAAAGAACACCTGAGAGCATGCCGTCCGAGCAGAGGAAGATGCCCGCCATATCCGGATCGGATGCAAGCATGTTCTCTGTTACCTGCATGGCGACATCTGACATCCAGTTGCCGTTCTGCTGATTGACAAGTTCGACCTTGCCGCCGCCGAGTTCTTCGATGCCCGCTTCAAATCCTGCCGCACGAAGTTCGCCGCCCATCGCGCCTGCAGCGCCGCGGACCGTACAGACTTTTCCTTCGCCGATCTTCTCGACCATCTGCTTTGCAGCTTCATAGCCGATCGCATAGTTGTTGGAGCCGACGTGGGAAAGGAACAGGTCTTCATTTCCTTCGTCGATCGAAGCGTCGATAATGATAACCGGGATGCCGACTTCCTTTGCTTTCTGGAGGGCCGGAATCAGAGAGGAGCCGTCCATCGGTGCGATAATCAGGCCGTCGACGTTGCGGTTAATCGCATTTTCAACCTGTTCGACCTGCTTGGCGACTGCGAGCTCATCGCCGGAAAGCGTCAGCTCAAATGTAAAGCCGGCAGCTTCAACTGCCTTCTGGCATTCTTCCACCATGATGCGCTGGAATTCGTTATTGGTAATCGTCTTTGTCGAGAAAACAATCGTTCCTTTTGATTCGGCATCTGCCGGAACGACCGCCACTCCGAGACTGATAACCATGCAGAGTGTCAGTAATACAGCCAATACTTTCTTCATCTCATTCTCCTTTCTTTGCCGGGACGTGTTTACAGGACATCCGGCGTCTCCTGTCCGTATTTTGAGCCTTTCATTCACCTCTGTGCCGGATTGTCCTTTCAACACGTATTTTAATTATTGATTTTATTTTGCCCTAGTTTGTTCATGTTTTCAATACATGTTTTCCCCAATTTTAAATCTGAATTATTGTGCATTATTCACAGACCTTCTCAAAGATGTATTCTATTATTATCAAAAACAGTCTCTTTTCAGGTTCTTCCTGCAATTCATACATAAAATTTCAGATATATTCCGGATGATTCTGTCCATATTTGCATCGGCACTTCAAACATGTTGCAAGTTTTTTGCGTACATGTATTTATTTTATTTTCTCTCTTGTATTCAAATTCCTTTTGTTGTATGATACAAGGGACACAAGGGAGCATCTGCACGAACCGCAGGACTTGACCATAAAGCCCCTCTGACAGGAGATATTACCGATGCCGAAATACCTTACCATCGCAGATTATATTGAAAACCAGATCCTGAACCATGTCTGGGTGCCGAACCAGCAGCTGCCGTCCGAAAAAGAACTGATGAACCGGTTCCATGTCAGCCGGCAGACCGTCCGGAACGCGCTGGAATACCTCGCCGGAAAAAACATGATCCACTCAGTTCAGGGAAAGGGTACTTTTGTCTCAGAAAACAGCCGTGCTGCCGTTCCCGCAAACAAAAACATCGCCATCATACTCGGTAATCTGACGAATTATATCTTTCCCTATAAGAGTGTGGGCATGAATACCGTTCTTTCCAGAAACGGATATACAAGCAGCGTTTTTGCTTCAGGCGTCAGGGTAGACCGCCAGGAGCAGCTGATCGAAACTGTCCTGCAGGGCTCTTATGCCGGTGTGATCATGGAGGTCTCAAAAGCCGCGCTGCCCCGGCCGAACCCGGAACTGCTCACAAAACTTCAGAAGCGTATGCCTGTCGTCCTCATCGACGGATATTACCGGGGCTTCGATATCCCCTATGTTTCCCTGGACGATTACAAGGGCGGCTACAAAGCCGCCGAGCATCTGATCCGGAAAGGTCACAAAAAAGTCTTCCACGTGGGCATGTGCGACGCCATTCAGGGAATGCTCCGCTATCAGGGATACGCGCGCGCACTGACCGACAACGGGATCGCATTAAATGATGAGTATGTCCACTGGTACGTCGAAGAAGACCAGTACCATATGGTTCCCGGCCAGCTCGAGGAAATCTGCCGCAAAATCCGCACCTGTACCGCAGTTTTCTTCTATAACGACCTGATCGCCTCATGCATTCTTCCGGAACTGCTCCGGTCC
>CACZTA010000005.1 GCA_902783935.1 uncultured Lachnospiraceae bacterium
ATCCATATCCCCGCCACGATTGATGCGGCGAGAAACAGAATCACCATCCAGAGATTGAACAGCACGAGTACTGCCGGAAATCCGTCCTGCATAAGGAGCAGGATGCCCTTGTCATTTCCTTCCGAGCGGTAAACCCTGATCATCGGATCAAATCCGAGCGCCATGCCCCTCCCGAGGAGAAGCATGCTGCCATAAGCCAGCAGCGCATAAAAAGCAGCCGGCAGGTACTCCTCCCGGCCTGTTAAAGACAGGTACAAATTCAGCAGAATGACAGTCAGCGTGAGATATAACGGGCCTTCCGCAGAGGGTATGCCGTACTTCAGGATCCTCAAGGCAGCTTCCGCCGAGACGCCGCAGCGCCCTCTCCGTCCGGTCCGTCTCCGCAAAAACAGGAAAGCCGCCGCAGCGCCCGCAAGCCAGCCTCCCGTCAGGGAAAAGCCGAAACCGGCGCCGCCGTAGACCCTGAACACGCCTGTCATCAGGATTACGTGGACAAGACACGCCGCCGCGGAAATGAGGGAAGCCGTCTTCCCGTTTCCCTCCGCAAACAGCAGAATCTCGTAATAAAGAAACAGGCCCATGGCCGCAGGCGCACCGGTCATCCCCCGCAGCCACATGGCCACAGCCCGGAGGACCCCCAGGCTCAGTTCCGCAGGGAGTGAGCCGCGGAATGAAAATGCCGCGCCCGCTGCGCATATGAGAAGCTCTGCCGCAAGAACAGTCAGGAATCCGGTATTCCGGATCCGCTGTTTCATCCGGCTGTCCCCCTCCGCCTCTGCTCCGGCCATGGCAGCTGCGGCTCCGCAGGCGACGAGAAGGGCAGCTGCAGCTCCGAAGCCAAGAAAGGGCAGGGCGAGCTCAAGCCCGCAGATCCCCTCACGACCCTGGAGGACGGCCGCGACCGCCCCGGTCACAGGCAGTGACAGCGCTGTACAGAACAGAAACAGGACAGACGGGACCAGAGCCCGGCGCACCCGGTTTTCTCCTGCTCCTCCTCCGTTTGAAAAGAACATCATAAATCTATCCGCCTTCCTGTCTGTTCTGTAAGACCCCCGTCAGTTTCCGGAACTGGCGGGGGAAAGGATCATCTGTTTGATGAATCGCAATTATATGTCTCCGAGAGCGGTTCCGCATTCCGGGCAGAATTTGGGCGCCGGCCCGTCGAATTCATATCCGCACTCCGGGCATTTATCCAGTCTCTTTGCTCCGCATTCCGTGCAGAATTTTCCTGTATTGCCTTCATGACCGTTTTCACAGGTCCATGTTTCCGCTCCCGCTTCGGCGGGCTCTGCGGATGAGGCCGGCTCTGCGGAAACCGCCTGCTCCGGTGCGGCAATATCCAGATGATGGATTTCATACTCTCTGGAATCTGTTTTGACGACAGCCACTGTACCCGCAGCATTTACCTCGATCGAATTATCGCTGTAAGGAATAACCGTATTTCCGTACAGGTCCACAAGCGTGTACTCATTTGCCTCATTGCGGCCCACAAAGCACATGCACCCGCTGTTCCCCGGGAAGGTGACATCCTGATAATGCTCCGGAAGCACGCCGGCCGCAGCGCTCAGGACAATGACGGAGCCGTCCAGATCCTGGATCTTGCCGAACGTTCCCTGGTCAGAAACTGCGTCAGCGCTGTAGGTGAAGTCGCACGTCACCTGTGCATTCTTATCGAGGAAGCCGAACTTTCCGTCCTTAACTGCGCTGATATAACCGAATTTGAAAGGATGTTCGGTATAATTTCCGACATTGTCATATTCTACCGGTATGATCTCATTTCCTTCGAGATCGATCAGCCCGTACTTCCGGTTCATGGAAACGATCGCGTATCCGTCCTGGAAGTTCCGTACCATATCATAATTCTGAGCCGTCTTGAAGACTTCTTCACCCTGAAGGTTGTAGACAACGCCTTTGTCATAGATATAGGCGGACTCGACTTCTTCCGGCGTCAGCGTGCATCCCTCCGTAAACGCCGCAGTACCGGTCCCGTTGTGCGTATAGAAGGTTTTGCCGTTTTTATACTGTACATCATATTCGGAAGACATGTCCGAGCTGACCGGGGATTTTTCGAAACGGCTGTTATAGAAAAATCTGGCTTTCTTGCGGTCAGCGACACTGATATAATCGCCGTGGGCGGTCACATACCCGTCATAATCGGAGCGGGGAAGCGATCCGACCTTTTCTCCCCTGTAGAAGAAATCCACCTGGTCAATCCGGTAAAATGTTTTTTCGGAAGTACTCCAGTCACTGATGGTGTAATCCTTGTCATCCGCTTCAGAAGGAGTGAGGGTTATGCCTGCGATCCATCTGTCTGAAATGACACTGATATCTGCATACTCTGTCGGGACAATCGTATTTCCCTGGTCATCGATCACGCCGTAGCGGTGGATCCCGTCTGCGGAATTCGGAGTCTCGACTTTGAAATACGGCAGGTCATAAACGTACATCATGCCCGAATAGATTTCTTCCGTAATCGGATTGCCGTCCGCGTCGATCAGGCAGTAATAGTCTGAATCCGCCCCGCGGAAGCCGAGGACATCGGTATACCTGTTAACGACAATATCCCTTGCAGAGATCTGGGTAACCCCTTCATCTCCCATGACTGCCGCACAGCCAAGCAGCATGACGGCTGCGATACACATTGCGCTGAATAGTTTCTTCATACAGCTCCTCCTTCCCCACATTTACTCAAGTGCCCGTTTCAGATAAAAAGTATATCTAAAATATACTACTATTCAGGAATATTGTCTAATAAACGGGCAAAAAAAACGTCCCCGGGAACAATTCCCGGAGACGTTATCCGTCACTGGTCACCGGCGCGGTCATTCGGCCCGCATGCCGGCAGCTTCCATCATCCCGATTTCTTCATCTGAAAAACCGTCTTCACAGTCGATGATGTCCTCCCCCGCAAAGGGTTCCGTCTCTACATAACTGCTGTCTTCCTCTTCATACCGGCCGCAGTCCTCTTCGTCCCCGTCTTCACTGCTGCTGTCATAGCCGTAAGCATCGTCTTCGCCGGAGTAGTATGCGTCCGCGGAGGTGTCTTCATATTCCTCCTCGTAGCCGTATTCGTTTCCCGATGTCTCTTCCCGGTACTCCTCATCCGTCACTTCGGGCTCCCTGTATAAAGCCGCGCGGGCATATCCGGTGTCCTCAGACCCGTCAAATAAAACCTGCCTGCTGCCCGTCTGATACCGCTTCGACGGCGTGCCGAGCTTCTGCGATGCCCGGATTCCGACAGTTTCGGGGATCTCCGCCCATTCCGCTGGTTCCGTATTTTCCGCAGGTGCGGCAGCTTCTGTCAGGATTTCTGTCTCCGTCACTGTCTCTGACTTCACAGAGGCAGACCTTTCAGAAGCAACACATCCGTAGGCGCAGCACCCGGAGAAAACAACTGCAGCGATGATAATAATGCTGATAACTGATTTCTTCATATCCCGCACCTCCTGATGTATTTAATCTCATACAATTATTATATAACGTTTCCTCCCTGCCGGCAAATTAAGAGTTTTTGAAGAGTTTACGTAAAATCTGCAACGGATATTACAATTTTATAAAGAAAAAGCGACCGGACGCTGCTTTCTGTCAGGTTTCCATGCTGTAGAGGAGCGCATTGCAGACAGCGGCGGCGACATTGCTGCCGCCTTTCCTTCCCCTCGCCACAATGTGCGGGACGGAAGCCCCGACGAACAGTTCCTTTGCCTCAACGACATTGACAAATCCGACCGGGACGGCGATGACGCCCGCCGGTGCGGCCGCCCCCGCTTCCATGAGGGCATGGAGGCTGATCAGCGCTGTGGGGGCATTGCCGATGGCAAAGAGGCAGGGTTTCTGAATCCGCGCCGCGCGTTCCATGCTGACCGCCGCCCTCGTAATTCCCCGCGCCTTCGCTTCTTCCGCCACATCCGGGTCGCTCATGAAGCAGCGGACTTCTCCCCCGTATCCGGCCAGGCGCCGTTTATTAATCCCTGCCTTCGCCATCTCCGTGTCGGTCACGATATCCGCCCCCTCCGCAAGCGCCCTCCGCATAAGGTCCGCCGCATGGGGAGAAAAGTACAGTGTTTCCGCATAGTCAAAATCCGCCGAGGTATGAATCACCCTCATGAGCACCGGGGCTTCTCCGGGGTCAGGCGTGATCCCCCTCGCGGACAGCTCCGCCCGGATGATCTCAAAACTTCTGCGCTCGATCCCCGCAGGATCCGTTATCTGCAGCTCACTCAAAATTCCACTCCCTTTCTGGCCGCCGTCCCGCTGTCAAGCGGATGCCTGACCTTTCTGAATTCCGTGATATAATCTGCTGCCGCGAGAAGATCCGGCGGCGCTTTCCCTCCCGTGAGTACGGTCTCCACGCCGCCGGGAAATCCCTGCACGGCTGACAGCACCTCTCCCGCATCCAGAAAACCGTATTTCAGCGCGTGAAGGACCTCATCCATCACAACCAGCACACGGATTCCTTCCCCTCCGGCCGCTTTCCCGGATAATGCGTGCGCAAGCTCTTCCGTTTTCCTGAAAAGCCTCCGGCACGACGCCGCCGTCGCCGCACGCTCTTCCTCCGTCATTCCGGAGACGAACCCGTAAAAACAGTCCTGCAGAAGGACGCGGACATGATCTGTCTCCGCGAGCAGGGCGGTTTCTCCCGACCGCCCGTCCTTCAGGAACTGGGAGAATATGACCTCGGCGCCCTCTCCCGCTGCCCTGAGCGCTGCGCCCGCAGCCGCCGTCGTCTTGCCCTTTCCGTTTCCGATGTATATCTGGAGCATGGGATTCCTCCGCTTTATGTCAACTCTTTGTCAGGCCGCACAGTCTGAAAACCGCGTCCAGGTCCAGATGCTTTCTGAGCGTACCGGACAGGATCCGGTACTGCTCTTCTCTGTAAGCGGCTGCGGAGACAGCCGCGGTCTCTTTTCTTTCGGCTTTCTTCCTGTCCGCTAGATAAGAAAGAAAGGCGGACCGGAATTCTCCCTCGTCGAAAATGCCGTGGAGATATGTCCCCGCTGCCGGGATATCCTCATCCCGGCTCTCCGCTCCGGGGAGTCTCTCCGTCCTGCCCATGTGAACCTCATAGCCTTTCACCCGCTTTCCGGAGAGTTCCGGAATTGCGAAATCCGTGACTCCCTCCCACTGGCGCGTGACCTTTTCGGGTGAGAAGACGGTCTCGTACGGCAGCAGGCACATTCCCCTGACGGAACCGGTCCCTTCTGTGCCGTACGGGTCGGAAATGCGTTCCCCGAGCATCTGATAGCCGCCGCATATGCCGAACAGGAAGCTGCCGCGCTTTACCGCTTCAAGGACCGCCTCTTCGAGACCGCTCTTCCGGAACCAGCGGAGATCCTCCATCGTGCTCTTCGTCCCGGGCAGGATGACCGCGTCCGGCGTCCCGAGTGAAGCCGCGTCCGTGACAAAGCGGACAGCGGTGTCCTCTTCCGCGTAGAATGCCTGGAAATCCGTAAAGTTTGATATTCTCGGGAAACGGATGACCGCGATGTCGAGCAGTTTTTCGTCCCCGTCCCCGCCGATGCCTCCCTGAAGGAGCGGGGCGAGCGAATCCTCTTCTTCTATATGGACATGCATATACGGCACGACGCCGAGCACCGGTTTGCCGGTCAGCCTCACGAGTTCTGTGAGGCCGGGAGTCAGGAGGGAAGGATCGCCGCGGAATTTATTGATAATGAGCCCGGCTACCCGCTCTCTCTCCTCCGCGGAAAGAAGCGCCACGGTCCCGTAGAGCTGTGCAAAAACGCCGCCCCGGTCGATATCGCCGGCAATGAGCACGGGCGCGCCCGTCATGGCCGCGATCCCCATATTGACGATATCTTCTGA
>CACZTA010000006.1 GCA_902783935.1 uncultured Lachnospiraceae bacterium
GTCCCTCGCGATGCATTCTTCGGCAAATGCTCCGATCCGGCAGTACGGCAGACTCTCAAACCATCGGTCCCCCGACACCGGAAGCATGCTGCTGCTCAGGCGGATCCGGCGGATCCGTTCTCCGAGCCGCTCCCCTGCCGTCAGTCCGCCTTCCGGCGGATCCAAGCTCCGTCCGAAGAAGCTCCGGATCTTTGCCTCCGCCATCAGGTCGTCGCTGCCCGGCATGTAAATCACGTCGCACAGGAGCAGCAGTTCCGGATATAGAAACGGCAGGATCCCGAAATCCAGAACGACGGCTTCATAGGCAGAATCCCTCACAAAAAGCTCCAGCAGCTGCTCCCAGACCTCCGGCGGGGTCTCGCAGAGCTCCCGGGCGGATCCCGCCGGGGGCAGATAATCAAGGGCTCCTATGCTCTGAAGCATGGGAAGGATCCTGGCGGCGGCCTGCGCCTCGCCTGTCCGGATATAGTAAAGCGCGTCGCTCATGGTCTCGCCGTATTCCGTGTGGAGGATCTTCTCAAACCCCGCACAAGGCTCAAAATTCAGAAGTACGGTGGGCTTTCTGGCAGCCAGGCACTGCCCGACTGCCACGGAAAAAACCGTCTTCATACATCTGCCCGCCGGGGAAAACACGCCGATTACGCTGACCCGCTGCTTCAGAATCCTCCCGGAACCCTCCTGTGCCGACGAGCCGTACTGCTCCATGATCTCCTTCATCACATCCGGCACGGCCCTGTACTTGAAGATGATGCCGGCGGACAGGTCCGTACTCCGGCCGCTCAGCAGAAGGACGCAGCCGTCTGTCCACCCCGTCATCTCTCCCCTGAAATCTTCTTCCGCGACCAGGACGATCTCCGCTCTCGCACGGAGAAGGAAAGCATGCAGGCCGTCCGGCTCCGTAAACGCCCTTACTTCAAAGGAGGTCTTCTTCTGCCGGTTCACATACTCCATGAACCTGACCGCATATCCCTCTTCCGAGTCAAGCAGCGCCATAACCTGTCGTCTCAAAAAGCTTCCCTCCTTTCACAGGGACAGGCCTGCCGCATAAAGAGCGGAGGCCATAAACACGGGAACCGCAAAATGGAAATGCTCCGGCCGCTCAGCCCCTCCGCTCCTGTAACCGGAAGTGCTCCCGCCAAGGGCTGTCCGCTTCACATAAGACGCAAAATAAAAGAGCCGCTCCTTTACGCCCGTGCACGTCAGCATCAGGGCCGCGGAAATACAGGCCCCGCAGAATACGGAAGCAGTCACGATCCCGAGAATGTCCGGGAACCCTGCCAGGCTGCCCGCCGCACCGAGCAGCTTCACGTCTCCCGCCCCGATCATGCCGGACCGCCACAAAAGGAAACCGCCTGCGAGCGGGATAAGCGCGCCGAGTGCAGAAGAGGGAGCGGCCCCGAGGCCCGGGTGCAGGAACCGCAGGATAAACCCGGCGATAAAACCGGCCGCTGTCAGCAGGTTCGGGATCCTGCCGTATAAGAGATCCGTCACCACCGCCGCGGAGGTCAAAAGAAGCAGCGTCCGGGAAACAGGGTTCAACATCGTCTTTCCTCCTGTGCTCATCATATTTCCCGGACAAAACGGAAGGTCCGGGAGGGGTGTGCTCCTACTATACATGGAAAAGCTTCGTCTCCACAATATCGGAAAAACACACAAGTTGTCTGCGCAATTTTCGGACATGTTGCGTGTTTTGGCATTATTTTACTGTCCGTTTCCTGCTCAGTTGCAATTTTTTAGTATCTTCCTTATAATAGTCCGGGCGTCAGGGCTCACCGTCCTGATTCCGCAGGACTGCCTGTGCCCCGCACGCGCGCGGTCCGTATTCCTCCCCTCCGCATACAGCGGCAGGGGCATACCCGGATTTAAACGAGGTAAAAGAAACAGATGAACGAATCAATTGAAAAGCTCGGGCGCCTGATTGAAGCCCAGGTTGAGGAGCACCCCGGCCGCGCCGCCCTCATGCTCTCCGGCGCTTACGGCGCCGTCGGTTTCCAGGCCGGCCGCTTCCCGTCAAAAAAGCGGGCGCGCTCCAGAGAATACCTGCAGTCTTATACGGCGAAGCTGCTCGCGGGCATGCTCCGCGATCCGTCCCGCTCCGCGGTCGTCAATATTTTCATGCCGCCGGAAATCTTCTGCGCACTCGATATTCCCATCACCGCGCCGGAGGTTCTCGCCGCCTATGTGGTCAACACGGCCTGTGAGCGCGTCTTTATCGAAAAGGCGGAGGGAAACGGCGTCTCGGAGACCTGCTGCTCCTATCACAAGGTGCTGTCCGGAATGGCGGAAAGCGGCGTATTAAAAAAGCCGTCCATGATCGCCAACACGACGCTCGCCTGCGATGCCAACCAGCTGACCTTCCGGCGTCTCGCCGAGATGTGGCAGATTCCGCACGTGCTGATCGACGTCCCGTATAACACCGATGAAGAAGCGGTTCATTACGTCGCCAACCAGCTCCGGGCCATGGCGCGCGTGGCGGAAGAGACCTCCGGCCGGAAGCTCGACCCGGACACCCTGCGGGAATGCATCGCGAGAAGCCGCGCGCAGATCCGGAACTACCGGAAGTACCTGAGCCTCCGGAAAAAAGTCCGTTTCACGGAAGCGCTGACGCCGGAAATGCTGAACATTCTCTGCAACCATCTCTTTATCGGCAGCCGGGAAGGCCTGAAGTATTCCGAGCTGCTCGTCAGGGACGCGGAGAGGGCGCCTCTCCGGGGACATGAAAAGCGCATTATCTGGATGCATGTGCTGCCGAACTGGCAGGAGTCCATCAA
>CACZTA010000007.1 GCA_902783935.1 uncultured Lachnospiraceae bacterium
ACATCCGTCACAGCCGCTTCCGCTTCAGAGACGGCATCTGTCACAGCCGCTTCCGTTTCAGAAACAGTATCTGTCACAGCCGCTTCCGCGTGAGAAGCTGCGTCCGTCACAGCTGCTTCCGCCTGGGACACAGCACCCGCCGCCGCTTCTGCTGCAGACACTGCTGTATCAGTCGCCGCAGACGCTGTGGATGCTGCTGTTGATACCGCAGCAGAGGCTGCCGATGAAGCTGCCTGGCTCTCTGTCTTTCCGCCTGTTCCGTCAGCACCGCACCCGGCGAGTCCGATTACCAGTGCGGATACTGCCATCATAACTACCGCTTTTTTCATAACATGGTCTCCTTACCTTAAATAATAAGAAATTCTGCCCCGGCCGCTTCCGGCCGCTATTACTTTATAATAGAAAGTACCACGGCGGCACAAAAATCTCAAGTCCAAATAACCGCCGGGTCTTCACAGGGAACAGAGAAAAATGTCATCCGTCCCCTCTCCGTTTCTTCACTTCCCCGGACACAAAGCCGGCTGCCAGCAGGACCCAGATCACCGCGAGACCGGTGAGCAGCGCCTTTGACTCCGCCGGAAGCGGCCCGAGGTCACGCTTTCCGCCTTCCTCTCCGGTATCTCCCGCACCGAGCTGGTCCAGGTGATAAAGAGAATTCACCTTTTTAAACAGCTCTTTAAAATAGGCATCATTTGCCTTCTGTCTCCTTCTCACCGATTTCGTCACATCCTCGATCAGATACCCGGCAGCGTCTCTCAAAGAAGCCGACCCGTTAAAGACCGGCGTCGTAAAGGTGCGGTCCGTATAGGCCATCAGCAGCTCCGCCGCATCAATCTTTACCTGGTAATGCTCCCGGTTGTCCTCACCGGCCCGCGACAGATAATCCTGGTACGTCTCCGATTCCTGCGCCTTTTTCGTCACAGGCACATATCCCTCTGTTCCGGAGTAGGCGATCTGCACGTCATTTGTGAGCAGGTACTGCATGAACAGCCAGGACGCGAGCACCTGCTGCGGATCATTTTTGTGGAACAGGCAGAGCGACGGCCCCTGGGAAATCATCTCCGGATTCTCCGGGTCGAACTGGGGAATCGGGCGGACTGCCGTCTCAAACTTCACCAGCTTGTCCTCGCTGATGTCGACCAGCGGCGCCTCCGAGCCCATCCAGGTGGCGCCCGCGGTGGAATCCACTGCAAAGATGCACTGTCCGGCATTCAGGAAATTTGCCGGATATCCGGAAATCTTGAATGTGGAAAAAGCGCCGCTCTTTGCATGCCCGGCAATTTCCGCGAGGAGGTCTTTCGTCTCATCATTGAAAATGAGAACCTCCCCCTCATCCGAGGAGTACCCCGCCCCGAGCTGTTTCAGCATGGAAATCATCATATTGTCGGTGGACTTGTAGATGAACGGAATCAGGACTTTCTGTCCGTTCAGCTTGAAAAGCCCCTTCTTGTCCTTCTTCATCGCCGCTTCCGAGACTTCCCACACAAAATCCCAGGTCAGGACATCCGGCACCTCATAGCCGAGCGCCTCCACAAAGTCCTTATTTACATAGCAGGCCTCCGTCGAGCGCATGTAAGGCAGCGCATACCAGTGTTCTCCGAGCCTGCCCTCCTCGAGGAATTCCGGAACGATCTCATCCCGTGCAGGGGAATCAAACATTAGGCCGCTTCCGCCGAGGCCGTACACGGCATGATCCATCAGCTCGTCCAGCGGCACCACGACATCCGTACCGGTCATATACGTCGCGATATGGTCCGGATACGTGATGCAGACGTCGGGTGTCGTCCCCGTGGCGATATTGGTGATCACGTCATTGTAGATCTTGCCGTAGTCCGTATACAGCCGCATGCTGACCGTGACATTCGGGTACAGTGCCTCGAAATCGGCGATCGCCTTTTCATATATTTTCGTCTGGGTTTTATTGGTATCATTTTTTGCCCAGAACGTGACCGTCAGTTTTTTATCCGTATCAAATGCATCCGGCACCGCAAACCCGGCCCCTGCTTTCCGCCCGTGGCATCCGGCGGCGGAGAGCGCAAGGACGGCTGCAAGAAGCAGGCCGGCTGTCTTTGCGGCAATGCCCGTGAGGCGCGACTCTTTCCGCATCATCCTTTCGTCCCTCCTCTCGACACACCTGCCATGATCTTCTTCCGGAATATCAGGAACAGGACCAGCAGCGGAACGGATATGACCACGACGGCGGCCATCATCGCGGGAATGTTTTCCCGGCCGAAGCCGTTCTCGCGGATCTCCTGGATTCCGTTCGATACGAGGAAATACGCCTGTTCGTCCGTGATGAGTCTCGGCCACACATAGGAGTTCCAGCACTCGATCACCTTCAGGATCAGAATGGTGACCACCGTCGGCTTGCAGATCGGCAGCATCACCTTCAGGAGGTAGCGCAGATCCGACGTGCCGTCCACCTTGGCCGCCTTGTACAGTTCCTCCGGAATCTGCTCAAAGTTCTCCTTCAGCAGATAAATATAGAAGACAGACGTCACGGACGGCAGGATCAGGCCGAGGTAGGTATTGCGCAGCCCCCAGTTTGTAATCGTCACAAAATTCGTGATGATCACAAGCTCATTCGGGATCATCATCAGCGCGAGGAAAAGCGTAAAGACCAGGTCCTTTCCCCGGAAGGAAAGTCTCGCAAACGCAAATGCCGCGAGGACGATCACCACCAGCATCAGGGCCGTGGTCACCACTGTGAAAATGAGCGTATTCAGGAAATAGCGCGCGAGCGGCACCTGCGTGAACGCATCGACGTAATTCTGAAATGTCGGCGACAGGGTGTACAGCTTCGGCGTATATTCCGCGTTATAGGAGCCGTAACTTTTCAGGGAGGTCAGGATCATCCAGTAAAACGGGAACAGCACAATCACCGCCCATATGGCAAGGAGCGCATAAGTGACGGTATGCCGGATCCGGGATTTCCTCTTTGCCGCCTTTTCAATCTTTCCGTAATCTGCAGAAGACTGTATTGTCAAAGGATCATCCCTCCCTTCAGGCCCGCCAGACAGCTTTCCTGCTGACGAGGAGATTGATGCAGGTAATGGTGAGCACAACCGCAAACAGGATCAGCGCCGCTGCCGCCGCATAAGACGGATACCCGCCCCCGTTTCCGTACAGCATGTCATAGACATAGCCCACGATCGTATTCATGCCGGCGGCATTCAGGTCGGTCCCGAAGATCGCCACCTCGTCGCTGTAGGCCTTGAACGCGCCGATAAACCCCGTGATCACGAGGTAAAACAGCATCGGCGAAATCATGGGGAGCGTAATCTTCCTGAAAATGCGGAACGGAGGGGTCCCGTCCACCCTGGCCGCCTTGTAATAGTCCGGGTTAACGGAAGCCAGCGCACTCGTCAGGATCAGGATTTTAAACGGAAGCACCACCCAGACGGTATAAAGGCACATGACAAGCATCTTCGCC
>CACZTA010000008.1 GCA_902783935.1 uncultured Lachnospiraceae bacterium
GCCGGCAGAGGAAAAAATTCCTCAGTATTATCGGCGGAAAGAAGAGGCAGGCCGGCAGCCGCGCATCCTATGACAGGAACTTCCCGGACCTCCCTCTTCGGTGCGCTGTCGACGAGTTCAATCGCCCGCGGTTTGGAGGGGTCTCTGCGTATATAGCCGAGTTTCTCCAGGTCAGACAGATGCTTGTGAACAGAAGAAGTGGATTTCAGCTTAACGGCTCTGCAGATATCCCGGTAGGAGGGAGGATAGCCATTCTCCCGGACCGACTCTCTGATGAATTCAAGTATTGCATTCTGTCTCCCGGTAAGATCTGTCTGCATCATCTGCATTCGCTCCTTTCTTCTGTTCTAAAAGATTCCGATACGGCCGCATATGACCGCACAGGCTGTCAGAGCAGCGGGGCAATCAGTTTCATTATGCTGCCGAGAAGCATATAGGATTTTGTCTCCTCCCGGACCGTTTCCGGTGTGATTTCCCGGCATTTTGAAAGTGTTTCCTGAAAATCCTTTTCAATATCCGGGATGCAGCCGGTCCTGTACATGTACGTCGCGCACTCAAAGTGGTGATAAAGGCTCCGGTAGTCAAAATTTATGGTTCCTACGACAGCGGTTTCATCATCACTTGTGACCACTTTGGCGTGGACAAAGCCGGGCGTATACTCGTAAATTTTCACACCGGCGCGGATCAGGGAGCGGTAGTGCGATTTAGCCAGCGAATACGCCCCTTTCTTATCCGGGATTCCGGGGAGGATCAGCTTTACGTCGACCCCTCTCAGGGATGCAAATGTCAGGGCGGTCTCCAGTTCACCGTCCAGGATCAGATACGGCGTCATGACGTGCACGTAATGGTCTGCCCTGTTCAGGATATCCATATATACCGATTCTCCGGCTTTATACTCGTCGAGCGGGCAGTCCGCATACGGGATCACATACCCGTCTCCGGATGAAAGTGATTTTTTCCCGGCCTCAGATGCAGCGATGTCTTCATCTACGTACGGGAAGGACACCAGCTCTTCTTTCTGATCGACGTTCCACATCTGCAGGAACATCAGCGTAAAACTGGTGACGGCATCTCCTTTCAGCATCACGGCCGTGTCTTTCCAGTGGCCGAACCTCTCTTTGCGGTTGATGTATTCGTCCGCGAGATTGATGCCGCCGTTAAAAGCCGTTTTCCCGTCGATCACAAGGATCTTTCTGTGATCCCGGTAATTATAATGGGAAGACAGTACGGGCTTTATAGGAGCAAACGGTTTCGCCTGGATTCCTTTTTCCCCGAGGAGTTTCCAGTAGTTCGCCGGCAGCGTCGAAATCTCGTTCATGCCGTCATACATGACACGGACATCTACGCCCGCAGCCGCTTTCTCAACCAGGATCTTCAGGATTTCTCCCCACATGTACCCTTCTTCGATGATGAAGTATTCCATGAAGATGTATCGTTCCGCTTTTTTCAGTTCTTCCAGCATGGCTTCGAACTTATCTTCTCCCAGCGGGAAATACCTGACTTCCGTATTTCCGTAAACCGGGAAGCAGCCGCTCCGGTTGAGATAAACCGCGAGATCACAGACAGTGCCCTTTTCATGCTGAAGGCGCTCCCAGACATCCTTCTGCTGGGGAATTCTGTCTCTCGTTTCATCAATCAGCTGCGACGCCCGCTTCTTCAGCAGCCTGTGGCCCGCATTTGCCTGCGTAAACAGGAACATAAATGCGCCCGCAATAGGGAGAACGGCAATAATCAGCAGCCAGGTCAGTTTGGCGGATGCATCAATCCCGCTCATAAACAGATAGATCAGCATGACGACGGTAAATATGAGTGTCAGCGCATAAAAATGCTTTGTATATTTACTGAGCCATAAAAAAACGCTGACATAAAAAAGCACCTGAAGCGCCAGCAGGATCACAATAATCAGGAAACGGCTGAAAAGCAGCGACAACAGTCCTTTCCGTCTCGGCTTAGCCAGCCGGTAAATGGTCTCTTCATTCATATCCTTTCTCCTGTACCAGATTTAATTACAATTCATGATACCGTATCTTTTACAGTGATACAAGGCAGCAGCCTGAACAGATTCAGAATCATCCTTTTTCACCTGCAGGTCCGCCTGCCGGCTTTTTTTTCCAGCGGCCGGAGCAATAGAAAATACTTCCGATCACAAGCGGCATAAAGCCGGCAAGCGCATCTCCGTACCAGAAACCGCGGCAGTGCATCCGGAGGCCGAATCCCAGAATCCAGGCCAGCCCGATCCTGGCCATCATGCCGTCCAGCAGCGCGACCAGAAGGTTCAGCCTGGAATGGCCCGAACCGTTGATCAGTGAAAAAGCCGGCGTTCTCGTCCCCGCCCCGTACGCATTCAGGATAATCGGAATAATGATCAGCGAAGATTCCGCGAGAACGGCTGCATCACTGGTAAACAGCTCGCATACCGCGTCCGGGAACAGAAGGACAACAGCGGATACGGCCGAAGCGAACAGCACGCCGAAAGTTGCCGCTACAGCGACCACCTTCGACACACGCGCGTACTTCCGTGCGCCGATATTCTGCCCGACCATGGAACTTCCCGCCGTCGTCACAGCGTTGGAGACGATGCCGATCATAATGCCGGTCTTATTATAAATACCGGACAGCGCCGAATAAATGACGCCCTCTGCATTAATCCAGCTTGTCAGGACAATCTTTGAAATGTTGATGGAGGCCGACTGGATTGCCATCGGGATGCCGAGGCTCAGGAGCCTATTCAGGGCCGGCCTGTCAATTCTGAAGCTGCGGGGCCTGAAATCGAAGCCGAAGCTTTCCTTCCGTCTGTACAGATAGATGACGGAGACGATGAAGCTCACTCCCTGGCCGATCACGGTCGCAAGAGCCGCGCCGGAAACCCCGATCCGGAGAACACCGACAAAAAACAGGTCAAGAACCGTATTGAGAAC
>CACZTA010000009.1 GCA_902783935.1 uncultured Lachnospiraceae bacterium
GCTTGCACAGAATGCAAACAGCGCAACTACAACACAAAGAAAGACAAGAAAGAGCATCCCGAGAGGATGGAGACGAAGAAGTACTGCAGATTCTGCCACAAGCACACACTGCATAAGGAAACCAAGTAAACGCTTTCCCGCGCAGGACTTTAAGAAAGGTTGGATGTTTGAGCATGGCAGATACAAAGAATAAGAAAGCCGGCACAGGCTCCGCAAAGAAGGACAGCTTCTGGAGCGGGGTGAAGCGGGAGTGGAAGAAGATCATCTGGCTGAAAAGAGAAGACATTGTCAAACAGACCGGTCTCGTCGTTGTGATGTCACTTCTCATGGGCGTCATCATTTCTGCAGTTGACAGCGTGGCGCTCCGGCTGGTGAACTGGATTCTGGCACTTTAAAAGGGAGCTTTTAATCCGGACCGCGTAATATATACAGCGTTTTATGCGGAAGCAGAGCTTAGAATAATAAGAGGGTTCAGATGTCGGAAGCGAAGTGGTATGTAATTCATACTTATTCGGGCTACGAGAATAAAGTAAAAGCCAACATTGAGAAAACCGTCGCGAACAGACATTTTGAGGACAAGATTCTCGATGTGCGGGTCCCGATGGAAGACGTGCAGGAGACGAAAAACGGCGTCACGAAGATGGTGCAGCGGAAAATGTTCCCGGGTTACGTGATCGTCAATATGATCATGGATGATGAGACCTGGTATGTTGTCCGCAATACCCGCGGCGTGACCGGTTTCGTCGGGCCGGGCAGCAAGCCCGTGCCGCTGACGCCGGAGGAGATGTGGCCGCTCGGAATCGCCGGGGACGGACAGGAGACTTCCGCGGCGGCGAAGCCGAAGATCGTAGTCGATTTTGAAAAGGGTGACATGGTCGTCGTGATCGCAGGCGCCTGGGGCGGCACGGAAGGTGTCGTACAGGCGGTGAATCCGCAGAAACAGACTGTCACAATTTCCGTAGAGCTCTTCGGCCGGGACACACCGGTGGAGATCAGCTTCTCGGAAGTCAAAAAGAAGTAATCAGCCTTCAGCCGCTGCTGAAGAATGATTTATTTACAGGTGGAAGGGTTTACAGACTCGCCATAACCACATAGGAGGTAACATCATGGCAAAGAAGGTTACAGGGTATATCAAACTTCAGATTCCTGCCGGCAAGGCAACGCCGGCTCCGCCGGTTGGCCCGGCACTCGGCCAGCACGGTGTTAATATCGTACAGTTCACGAAAGCGTTCAATGCCAAGACCGCTTCGATGGGAGACACCATCATCCCCGTCGTCATCACGGTGTATGCAGACAGAAGCTTTACCTTCATTACGAAGACTCCGCCGGCAGCGGTCCTCATCAAGAAGGCGCTGAATATTCCGAAGGCGTCCGGCCAGCCCAACAAGGTAAAGGTCGGAAAGATCACAAAGGCACAGATCAGGGAAATCGCTGAGACAAAGATGCCGGATCTGAATGCTGCAAGCATTGAAGCCGCGATGAGCATTATTGCAGGTACGGCGCGCAGCATGGGCGTTGAGGTTGTTGACTGATTACAAGTGGAAGGATGCTGATCCGTTATCACCACAGGGAGGTAAGAAATGAAACACGGTAAGAAATACATGGAAGCAGCAAAAGCAGTTGACCGTGCAGTTCTGTATGATCCTGCTGAAGCAATCGAACTGGTCAAGAAGACCGCTCCTGCAAAGTTTGACGAGACCATCGAGGTCCATGTCCGCACGGGCTGCGACGGCCGTCATGCAGACCAGCAGGTCCGCGGCGCCGTCGTTCTTCCGAACGGCACAGGCAAAAATGTCCGTGTCCTTGTTTTCGCAAAGGGCGCCAAGGCGGACGAAGCTCAGGCAGCGGGCGCTGATTATGTCGGCGAGATGGAGCTGATCCCGAGAATCCAGAATGAAGGATGGCTTGATTTCGACGTCGTCGTTGCAACACCGGATATGATGGGTGTCGTCGGACGTCTCGGCCGTATCCTCGGACCGAAGGGCCTCATGCCGAACCCGAAGGCCGGCACAGTCACGATGGACGTCGCCAAGGCCGTCAAGGAAATCAAAGCCGGTAAGATCGAGTACCGTCTTGACAAGAGCAATATCATTCATGTCCCGATCGGCAAGAAGTCTTTCGAAAATGAGAAGCTTGAAGAAAACTTCAAGGCTCTGATGGAAGCGCTGATCAAAGCCCGTCCGAGCGCAGTGAAGGGTACCTATATGAAGAGCGTCACTCTCGCTTCCACGATGGGCCCGGGCGTCAAGGTCAATACGCTGAAGATCCAGTAAAGATCCTGCATATCTGTCTTGACAGGACGACATCAGGAATGATAAAGTATAACACGCATCAAACCGAAGACAGCCGGTGTCCGTATGCGGACGTAAGCACAGCGCCAGCCGAGGGATGATCTGTAAGAAACGGTTATAAAGTGTGCCGGAGGGTGCACAGCCGTTCTGAACATGTCATGATCACCCCGTGCAGACGCACGGGGTGTTTTCGGTTCTCCGCCGGGATTATTTCCGGTGACCGATGCGGTTGAATAATAAGAAGGAGGAAACAAAAGCCCATGGCAAAGGTAGAACTGAAACAGCCGATTGTTCAGGAAATTGCTGAATCAGTCAACGGCGCACAGGCAGCAGTGCTTGTTCAGTACCTCGGCCTCACGGTGGAGCAGGACACAGCGCTTCGCAAGGAACTTCGCGAAGCCGGCGTCCAGTACAAAGTGTATAAGAATACACTGATGCGCCGTGCGTTTGAAGGTACCGAATACGAATCCCTGAACAAGCATCTCGACGGCCCGAATGCAATCGCGGTCTCCAAAGATGACCCGATCGTTGCTGAGAGAATTCTTGCAAAGTATGTGAAGGCACACAAGTGCTTCAATTTTGTCGGCGGTGTGATCGAAGGGAACTATGCCGACCCGGACAAACTGGTCGAGATGGCGAACATTCCGTCCAGAGATGTCCTTCTCGGAAGACTCTTCGGCAGCATGCAGTCTCCGGTTGCAAACTTCGCACGTGTCATCAAGCAGATCGTGGAGAAGGACGGCGGGGAAGCTGCCGCGGAAGCACCGGCAGAAGCCTGAGCGGCAGGATGAAACCTGCGGCAGTGACTGCAAACAGATACAGGAAATTTTTTGAATCACGTAATCTATCTGCATGAATCTGGAGGATATGATCATGGCAAAGTTAACAACTGAAGAATTTATCGCTGCAATCAAAGAACTGACAGTGACGGAACTGAACGACCTCGTCAAGGCATGTGAAGAAGAATTCGGCGTTTCCGCAGCAGCGGGCGTTGTTGTGGCAGCAGGCCCGGCAGCAGCTGAAGAAGTTGAAGAGAAGACTGAATTTGACGTCGAGCTGACGGAAGTCGGTGCATCCAAAGTTAAGGTCATCAAGGTCGTCCGTGAAGCAACCGGCCTCGGCCTCAAGGAAGCCAAGGAAGTCGTTGACTCCGCTCCGAAGGTAGTCAAGGAACAGCTTGACAAGGAAGCAGCTGAAGATCTCAAGAAGAAACTCGAAGAAGTCGGCGCTAAGGTTACTCTTAAGTAATTCGGACACTGCACTTCGAACCTGTTTCGAAAAAGGAAATACAAGACACCGGAGAATCCCTCCGGTGTTATTTTTTTACAAATCTTTTACAAATATACTTTGACAACCCGGAGTCTGTGTGGTACTCTTGAAAATGCACTATTATGGAGCAGTGGGTTTTTGCGCGCATTTTTCGCTTCATAATAAATTTATAGATATACGGGGTGAAACGTCGAATGGAGAAAAACAGAATCCGTCCTATGAAATCCGGCCGATCGGTTCGCATGACCTACCAGAGACAGAAGGAAGTCCTTGAGATCCCGAATCTGATCGAGGTGCAGAAGGAGTCCTATAACTGGTTCGTCAATGAAGGGTTAAAAGAGATCTTTGCTGACATCTCTCCCATCGAAGACTTTGCCGACAAGCTGAGCCTGGAGTTCGTGGATTACAGACTCTGCAGGGATGAAGTGAAGTATCCGATAGAGGAGTGCAAAGAACGCGACGGCAATTACGAGGCCCCTCTGAAGGTCATGGTCCGCCTTCACAATAAGGAAAACGGCGAGATTAAGGA
>CACZTA010000010.1 GCA_902783935.1 uncultured Lachnospiraceae bacterium
CCGTAGATTTTTCCCCAGGTCGCTTTTGCCCAGCCCGTATCGGAGATGGTGAAATGCAGTCCGTCGGGATCCACCGTCTGCCAGTATTTCGCCGTATGGAAATGCCCCAGAGGATACTTATATGTATGCGCTGCAATCTTCGGATATCCGGAAGTGCCGGAAGTGAAATACATCAGCATCAGGTCGTCGCCGCACGGGGAAGTGCTGATCCGGCGGAAACGTGAACTGAACATCGGATATTCCTCGTCGAAAGGACGCCATCCTTCCCGGGTCCCGTTGACGATCATCATGTTCTTGAGAAGGCCGCACTGCTCCTGCGCGATCTCTACCTGGTGCGCCGTATCGCCGTCCGCGGTGCAGAGGATCGATGTGATCCCCGCCGTCCGGAAGCGGTATTCGAGATCGTGGGCAACCAGCTGGTTTGTTGCCGGGATGGCGATCGCACCGAGCTTATTGAGGCCGACAAGCGCATACCAGAACTGGTAGTGGCGCTTCAGGATCAGCATGACGCGGTCGCCCTTCTGGATACCCAGTGACTTGAAGTAGTTCGCGCACCGCGCGGATTCTTTCCGGACATCCTCAAAGGTGATCCTGCGCTCCGTTCCGTCTTTGGAAATGTGGAGCATCGCCAGCTTCTCCGGATCCCTTCTGGCGAGTGCGTCGACCAGGTCAAACGCGAAGTTGAAGCGGTTGGCATTCCGGAATTTAATCGAAACCGGTGTACCTTTCTCATTCTCTTCCACTTCCACGAACTCATGCCAGAGCCGCTCGCTGTCGTCGACAGTCCTGACTTCCCGTTCCTCTTCGATGATCGGATGCTGCGTGAGCTCCGGAATCGGTTCTCCGGCCGGGTTGAGGACGATTGCGTAGAAGATACAGTCGCGTCCGCCGACTGCGATCATGCCGTGAGGCGTGCTGCTGTCATAATAAATACTGTCGCCGGGGCCGAGGATCTCGCTGTGCTCGCCAATCTGCACCTTCAGGCTTCCGTCGACGACAATATCGCACTCCTGTCCTTCGTGTTTTGTGAGATCGATCGGGCGGTCCTGGGCGGCCTCGTCGAAAATACTGCGCACGTAAAGCGGCTCCGCAATCCGGTTCTGGAATGCGTACGCAAGATTGTAATAGGTCATCCCGTGCGCTTTGGAGATTTTCTGGCCTGCCCCGTTCCTGGTGAGCGTATAGGAACGCAGGTTCGGGCTGTAGCCTTCCAGGATATCCGTAACGGAAACCTTCAGTGCCAGCGAGCAGCGGTAAATAAAGGTAAAGTTCAGGTCCTGCAGGCCGGATTCGCATTCCAGGTACTCCTGAACAGAGATGTCAGTCGCCTGGGCCATTTCTTCAGGCGTCTTATTCTCCAGCTCCCGGAGTTCCCGGATTCGGCCGGCAATCTCCTGTATTTTAAAATCCAGTTCTTTTTCCATTCGTCAACCTCGGCTTTCTGTGATGTTCATAAGGTCCCCGGGACAAGCCTTAACAGAAATCAACAATAAACGCACTCGCCCCAAACAGAACTTTGAGACGAGTGCGTAAATTCACCCGCGGTACCACTCAAATTGCCGTATGTAATACGACCTCTCATCGGGATCAGACAATCCCTGTGCTCTGACGCGGCACCCGCGGGAAACATCTACTGGGAATCCTCCTGTCCGCCTGACGGACGGCGTATTCTGTTCTCGTTTCCGGCTCGGAAGGGACGGGTCCTTTGGAAAATCCGCTGTCGTTTCACACCAGCCAACGACTCTCTGAAAGCATTTTTTTCCAGACCGGCTTCGTCATTGCCTTTAACTGAGTATGCTAGCATCTGCGGAGAAATCTGTCAAGCTTTTACAGCAGGTTTCTCTGGATCTTACCGCTGATCGTCTTGGGAAGTTCATCTCTGAAGACCACAATTCTCGGATATTTATACGGTGCCGTATGTGACTTCACGTAGTTCTGGATCTCTTTTGCGAGCTCGTCGGAAGGCTCCTGGTTTTTCGTGAGGACGATGCTGGCCTTGACGACCTGGCCTCTCACGGGATCCGGCTCGGCGCTCACGCCGCATTCGAGTACATAGGGAAGTTCCATGATGACGCTCTCGATCTCGAACGGTCCGATGCGGTAGCCGGAGGACTTGATGACGTCATCCACACGGCCGATATACCAGAGGAACCCGTCCTCGTCGCGCCATGCC
>CACZTA010000011.1 GCA_902783935.1 uncultured Lachnospiraceae bacterium
GCGGAATCCGCGGCTGAAGCAGCAGTATCCTCAACTGAAGTGACTGCTGAAGCACCTGCAAACGAAGAAATGCAGAAAACACTGACGATCCTCGCCACAAGCGATCTGCACGGCAAGTTCTATCCGTGGGACTACGCGCTGAATGAAGAGAGCCTCTCCGGCAGCTGCGCACAGCTCGTCACGGCCATCCGGGAAAACTACGATCCGGAAACCACCATCCTGGTCGACGCCGGAGACACAATCCAGGACAATTCCGCCGATATTTTTCTGGACGAAGACATCCATCCCATGATTCAGGCACTGAACTATATCGGTTACGATGTCTGGACCGTCGGCAACCATGAATTCAATTACGGGCTTGGCGTCACAAAACAGGCGATTGCCGGATTTAACGGGGCGCCTCTCGTCGGGAATGTCTATGACCCGGACGGGAACCCGCTGGCTGACGGATATGTCATCCTGGAAAAAAACGGTCTCCGCATAGCCGTGATCGGCATGGTCACACCGAACATTGTCAACTGGGACAGTACCAACCTGGAAGGATGTACCGTCACCGATCCCGTAGAGGAAACGCAGAAAATCCTGAAAGAAATAGACGGGCAGTATGACGTCCTGCTCGGCGTCATCCATATGGGCCTCGATAATGAATACGAGCTCAGCAATTCCGGTGCGACAGACTACGCCAATGCACTGCCGGAGTTTGACGCTGTCGTCGCCGCACACCAGCACATAGCGATAACGGGTGAAGAAGTCAACGGCGTTCTCATCGTTGAAAACAGCCCCAAGGGGCAGACCATGAATAAAATCACGCTGACACTGGAAGAGACGGGGGACGGCTGGACCGTTACCGGCCGCGCCTCCGAGACCATCGAGATCGGCGGTTACGAACCGGACCCGGTCTTTATGGATACATTTGCCGGTTACCACGATTATGCCGTCACGGATGCCAGCATCGTCATCGGCAAGCTCGAAGGCGGCCCTCTGGCGCCCGAAAACGAAATCGCCGTCATCCCGTCAGCCCAGATCGAAGACACCGCACTGATCGACCTGATCAACGAAGTCCAGCTGTATTATACCGGCGCGGACGTCTCCGCAGCTGCCCTGTTCACAGCGGCTGCCAACATGTATCCCGGTGATATCCGGAAATGTGATACAGCCCTGATCTACAAATTCGCGAATACATTATATAAAGTCAGGATGACCGGCGCCAAACTGAAAAAATATATGGAGTGGTCCGCCGGATACTACAACACATTCCATGAGGGAGATCTGACCGTATCCTTCAATCCCGATATACCCGGCTTTAACTATGACATGTTCGCCGGCGTCAATTATGAAATCAATATAGCAAATGATCCGGGCAGCCGGATCGAGAACCTGACCTGGCCGGACGGCACCCCCGTGAAAGATGATGATGAGTTCGTCCTGGTTGTCAATAACTACAGATGCAATTCCCAGCTCCGGGTGCCCGGTGTCATTTACGAAGAAGATGAGCTTCCGGAGATTCTCGCCATAGACGTTCACGGCGAACTCGGCGGCGTCAGGGAAATGATCGGAAAGTACATCGTCGACGTGAAGGGCGGTACGATCACCCCTGAAGTTGACAACAACTGGAAACTCACCGGCTGCAACTGGGATGAAGAGCTTCACAAAAAAGCCGTTGAAATGATCGCCTCCGGAGAAATCACGGTCCCCTCTTCCGAAGACGGAGCCGCAAAAAACGCGAAGTCTGTTACGGTGGAAGACATACAGTAAGTAAGCCGGCCGTCTTCCGCACGGAACCACTCTGCACAGGATCCGGTATGGACAAGGAGCATATGGAAGTGCTGATATACTTCCATATGCTCCTCTTTTCATCCTCTTTTCTGCTGTTAAGGGCGATATGTCCGGATCTCTCCCGACCGGAATACGGCCCGCCTGAACTCCGGAAGGCTCCCGAACACACCGTCCGCGATCATCTGCGCCCCGGCATTTCCGATCGCTGTCGCCTCGGCCGGACCCGCATATACAGTTTTTCCGGAAAACTCAGCGGTCAGCTCATTAAGCCAGTCCGCATTTGCCCCTCCTCCTACGATATGGACCGCATCAAAGGAGCGCCCGGTCAGCCGTTCGATCTCCTCCGCTGTTCTTCCGTAGCAGGAAGCGAGTGACCGGTAAATGACCCTCGCAGTCTCCCAGGGCGTCTCCGGTACCTGCATGCCTGCTTCCGCGCAGGCCCCGCGCACTTCCCGGATCATGGAAGCCGGCGCCATGAAACGGCTGTTCCCCGCATCCACGAGGGAACTGATCCTTTCCGAAGCAGCATGCCTGCACAACCCGGCATAGCTGTATTCTTCCCGCTCTCCCGCTGCAGAAGAAGCCTGCTCATCCAGTTCCTTTTTTACGGACTGGATCATCCAGAGACCCATGATATTTTTGAGGAACCTGTACCGGAAATCGTAGCCGCCTTCATTTGTGAAGTTGGCCCGGCAGGCATCCTCCCCCGTATCAGCCTCGTCGAGCTCGCATCCCATGAGTGACCAGGTACCGGATGAAATATAGAGAACATTCTCCGCATTGGAAGGAACGCTCATGACCGCGCTCGCTGTATCGTGGGTGGCGGGCAGAACGACCTTTACGTCGAACCCGGCTTCTTCCCGGATCTCTTCTTTCAGCATTCCGACAAATGTGCCCGGCATTGACAGATCCTGAAACAGCCTCTGCGGAAATCCGAGCCTTTCAATGAGGTCCCTGTCCCAGGTCCTGTCCGCGGCGCTGACCAGCTGGGTGGACGTCGCATTTGTATATTCCTGTTTCATGACGCCGGTCAGAAGATAATGAAAATAATCCGGCAGCATCAGCAGATGACCGGCGGAATTCAGCAGTTCCGGCTCCTGTTCCCGGCAGGCCGTAAGCTGGAAAATGGTGTTGAAGCTCATTTTCTGGATCCCGGTCCGCGCATACAGCTCTTCCTGTGAGATCACTTCATAGACTTTCTGATCCATGCCGTCCGTGCGGGCATCCCTGTACGCATAGCAGGGGCCAATCCGCTTTCCGTCCGGATCCAGAAGGACATAGTCCACGGCCCAGGTATCAATACCCATGGACACAGGGATTTTTCCGGCTTCCCTGCATTTTTTCATGCCGGTCAGAATTTCGCGGAACAGCCGGTCCGTATCCCACACTTTGTGACCGCCCTCTTCCGAGAAATCATTCCGGAACCGGTAGATCTCTTCCGGGACAATCCGGCCGTCTTCCGCATGCATGAGGAGATGCCTGCCGGAGGATGCCCCAATATCAACCGCAAGATAATATCTGGTTTCCATCCCGTTTACTCCTCGGGCATGCAGCCGATCCGGCCGTCTTTCTTCTCATACAGGAAATCTTCGTTGATCCGGATTCCGAAAGGTGCGTTCAGCTCCCGGAACTGGTCAGGCTTGATGGTATTGAGTTTATAGGCGGACATGGACATGACCTTCACGAGGATCTCCGCCGCTTTTTCAACCGTGTGCATGAGGCCGAACGCCAGGTCAAAATCACGGCCGCAGCAGAAAGCGCCGTGATGAGCCCACACCACTACGTCCTGCTTTTTCATAAGCTCCGCTGTCGCTTCCCCGATTTTCTGGCCGCCGCAGAGCATCCACGGGACGATGCCGATGCCCTCCGGGAAGACGATCGGACATTCCGTCGCCATCTCAAAAATCTCCCGCGTAAAGACGCGGCTGTCGAGCGGCAGCACATAGGTGAGCGCGATGATATTCGCAGGGTGGCAGTGATAGACGACGCGCAGTTCCGGATCCCGTTCCTTGCAGACTTCGAGATTGGCGAGATGCGTCGCCAGTTCGGACGTCGGCCTGCCGCCTTCCGTGAGTCCCCAGACGATACGGAACAGGTCTCCCGTCTCATTCAGCTGAAGAATGCAGACATTGGCAGCAGGGTCTGTCTCGATATTCCGGAAGTATTTTCCTGATCCGCTCACGAGGAAGTATTCACCCGCAAGTCCCGGAAATACGGAGTGATCGTCTTCCTGCCAGCCGATCCGCTGCCAGGGAGCATTCTCCGAAAAGTCTTCCCGGACCGCTTCCGCCTCCTCATCCTTCAGACGATACGTGAAATTGCCTCCGTTCCGCTCATGCCACCCCTGCAGGAAACCGTCCGTCGCCATTCTCGCATAGCCTTTTAAAAATGCCGCTTCAAGTACTTTCAATGCTCTTCCCCTCCTTATATGTTTTCATGTCAGCCGCGTAAGCAGTTTATCCCTTCTTATCCGTCTGCCCGCGGAGTTTTTATACCGGACAGAAAAACTGCTGCTGTTCCTTTCCCGATTGTCACGAACCCCGGTCCTCCCGCCAGTTCATTGCTCACCGTAAGCGACCTGCCGTTTTTTGTCAGGATTCTCTCCGGAAGTTCATATTTCATACCGGCAATTGAGAATCCTTCCAGCCGGTCTGTCAGGGGAAGAATCGATACATACGCAGGTTTCCCGGGACATGGAATCTTCACAGGGTCTGCTGCCCCGTCCTCATACAGGAGAATTCCGTTTCCGTCCTCCATGAGTGAAAAGGAATCGTTCTCCAGGAATATCACGTTCTCTTCATCTATGAGAAAAGCAGGGATCTTCTCCGCGAGCGGGATTTCCAGATTCATCAGGTTTGACATGAAGTGGTCAAGCCGGCCGCCGGTTCCCCCCAGAATGATAATTTCCGAAGCGCCTCTCTTCACACTCTCCAGAACAGCCGCCTCCATATCGGTATAGTCCTTCTCCGGGGGATAATTCAGCACTTCCGGTGACGTATTATTCCGTATAAATGAAGCCGCCGCTCCCGAGCTGTCATAGTCCCCGAGCAGGAGATCCGGCTCGGAACCCGCCTCCAGCAGATAATCCAGCCCCCGGTCCGCCGCGACAGTCAGATCCGGCGGAAACCGCAAAAGAAAACTGCGGAGAAACCTGATATTCAGTTCTCCGCCGCCCACGATCAATACCCGCAGCCTGTTACTCATTTTTCTACTTATATCTCCGCTGCTCCGCTTCTTTCAGGTCCGCATAGATCGTAAGATAGTTCCGGTAACGCACGGAACTCACCTCACCTCTTTCGAGTGCTTTTTTGACGGCACAGTCCGGTTCACTGATGTGGACGCACCCGTCAAAGTAGCACGCATCCCGGTAAGGAGCGAATTCGTCATAGTAGTTTTTCAGTTCCTCTTTTTCGATCCCTGTCGTATCAAATGCCGTAAACCCGGGCGTATCACATAGAAAAGAAGTATCGTCGAGCGGGATCAGTTCACAGTGCCGGGTCGTGTTTTTACCCCTGGCAAGTTTTCTGGAAATCTCCCCGATTTCCATCCGGACCGCACTCTGGAGCGTATTCGTGAGCGAGGACTTCCCCGCACCGGACGGACCGGCCAGGATCGTCGTCCGGTCCTGAAGCTTTGCCCTTAATTCATCGATCCCGGTTCCCTCTTTTACACTGATAAAGGAGACAGGATGCCCGCTGTTCTGATAAGCTTCCCGGAATTCCGCCTGCTTTTCCTCTGTCAGAAGGTCCGCCTTGTTCATCACGAGGAGACAGGGAATTCCCTTCATGTCCATGGAGATCAGGAACCGGTCAATCAGCACCGGGTTCGGATCAGGCGAGCTCGCCGCAAACAGGAGCAGCGCCTGGTCGACATTCGCCGCCGGCGGCCTCTCAAGGACATTTGTCCTCGGCATGATCGCGGTAATGTTTCCCTCGCGGTCCTGTTCATGAACAATGTCAAAAGATACCCGGTCTCCTACGAGCGGCTTCAGTTTCTGCTTCCTGAAAATCCCTTTTGCCTTACATTCATAAATACCGGATCCTACTGCGTAAACGTAGTAGAATCCGGCAATTCCTTTTACAATAAGTCCGGTCATGGATCAGTCAGCCTTTTTAAATTCGACCGGCCACTGAGCTCTGGCGACATATTCCCCGTCCGCCTGTTCGTAGAGATAGACGGTGCCTTCCGCGACACCTTCCGCTCCGTTCGTGTACAGCGTATACGGGAACTCCAGGGCTGTCAGGTTTTCTTCGATCACGGTTTCTTCTTCGACGCCGTTGACCGTCTGTACCAGCACGAGCCTGTAAGCGCCTCCCTCATAATTGGAAGGAGCCATCAGCACACCGCCGCCGCTCCAGCCGGTGCCCGTTACCGCCGGTGCTGCTGTCGGCGCTTCGGTGACAGCTGCCGGTTCAGCCGTGCTCGCGGCTGCAGCTTCTGTCGGCGCCGCAGGTGCTGCTGTCGCAGCAGCGGCAGGAGCCTCCGTCGGTGCTTCAGCCAGCGCTTCCGCAGCCGACTCGGCTGCGCGGGCTTTGGCCGCGTCATTGATCGTCAGGACCAGATCCGCGCCGCGTTCAACCATGGAACCGCTTGACGGATTCTGTGCCATAACCTGGTCTTCACCGACAGTATCACTCGAACCATACTCAAGTCTCACGATAAAACCGCTTGACTTCGCGTAGCTGACCGCATCCGCAGTGCTCACGCCCGTATAATCGTCCACGTAGATTTCTCCGCCGTCGGAGGAACCGCTGCTGACGGTGATCGTAATCATCGTCTGCGGTGTCACGCGTTCACCTTCTGCCGGTGATACGGAAATGACATTTCCGATTTCGACATCCGATGACGCCTCTTTTTCAATCGTATAATTCGGGAAGCCCGCCTTCTTCAGCGTCGTCTCCGCATCCGTCACATACTGGTTCCGCAGGGAAGGTACAGCCTGTGTAACCGGGCCGCTGCTCTTATAATAGCCGAGTGCGGCGCCTTCTTCCACCACCACACCTGCAGCCGGCGTCTGCTCAATGATTGTGCCCTCCGCCTGATCCGAGTTGTTCTCGCCCAGATAGCTCAGCGTCAGACCCTTATCCGCTGCCGTCTTGGTGGCATCCGCTTCCGTCATGCCGACGATGTTCGGCACCTGGATCTTCGGCACGCCGGATTCAGTCGACGAAGCGGTTGATTCTGTCAGCTGATGCCGGTTCTGCGGACGGAAGAGTCCCGCCGCGCGCGCAATGAAGAATACCAGCACCGCGATGATCAGGCCGCAGAC
>CACZTA010000012.1 GCA_902783935.1 uncultured Lachnospiraceae bacterium
ACTCGGTGATTTCACGTCCGGTTCCGTTCATAAGCGTCATGACAATCACGCTCTCTTCTGCAGACGGTGTGCCGATGACCTTATCAGCCGGTTCAGGTGTCGGTTCGGGCGTCGGCTCCGGGGTTGGCGTCGGGGTCGGCGTCGGTGTAGGTGTAGGTGTCGGGGTCGGAGTCGGCGTCGGCACTTCTTCCACGGAACTCGTCGCTGCCGGAACAACCGTAGACGCCGTGCCGGCTGCCACTGAGAGCGTTCCCTCCGGTTCGCTGTTTGTCGTAGCGTATTTCTTTACGGAACTGCATCCGGAAACACACAGCGCTGCAGCAGTGCAGAGAGCTGCACATATCATCATTTTTTTCATTTTCATCACTCACCTCCAGAATGATCCAAAGCAATTTTATCCTTCCACGATCAGATAGCTGTCATCAGGCAGGCGGAACACTTCCGCCTGGTCTTCAAGTTCCTCATCACTCATGGAACTGACATCCATACCCGATTCATCCAGATAAGCCCGGACTTCCTCAAGGGAAGGGACGACTTCTGCCATGCATTCCTCCAGAAATGCCGCCGCATCCTCGCGGGTCTCAGCGACCGGTTCCCTGAAAAGACGGTCCTGGTTGGCAAGAAAATAATCCAGGCATTCATCTGTGTATTCGTACATAAGCGGCCCTCCCCGGATATGACTGTTTTTTTATTATATCTCAGATATACGAAAAAAGTGTGTTTACTGCTGAGGCAGCCGGAAAGAGCTTTTCAGGGTCACGATGCGGTTGAAAACCGGCGCTCCCTCCGCGGAATCCCGGCAGTCCGTCGTATAGTAGCCGTTCCTGACAAACTGGAAGCTGTCAAACGGTTTTGCCTCCTTTAGCGCCGGTTCAAGCCGCGCGTCCGTGATCGTGACAAGCGAATCCGGGTTGAGATTCAGGGATCCGTCTTCATTGTAGACGCCTTTACTCTCATCAATCAGGTTCTCATAGAGACGGACTGTCGCGCAGAAAGACTCATCTGCAGGCACCCAGTGAATCGTGCCCTTCACTTTTCGCCCGGTGAATCCGCTGCCGGCTTTTGTCTCCGGATCATAGGTGCAGTGCACTGCGGCAATGCTGCCGTCAGGGTTTTTGTCGACGCCCGTACACTTCACGAAATAGGCATGCATGAGGCGGACTTCATTGCCCGGATAAAGCCTCTTATACTTCGGGACCGGAACTTCCATAAAGTCATCGCTTTCAATATAAAGCTCCCTCCCGAACGGAAT
Source organism: uncultured Lachnospiraceae bacterium (assembly GCA_902783935.1). Classification (GTDB taxonomy): domain Bacteria; phylum Bacillota; class Clostridia; order Lachnospirales; family Lachnospiraceae; genus Chordicoccus. The sequence goes on from CACZTA010000012.1 coordinate 1,253, forward strand.
CTTTCTCGTGCCGAGTTCCGGATTTTCCAGATTATTCTCTGCGTCCAGAAGTTCCGTTTCTCCTTCCGGATAATTATCGATGATCAGCTTCAGCGGGTGCAGCACCGCCATCATACGGGGCTTCTTCATCTTCAGGTCTTCACGGATGCAGTACTCGAGCATCGCGTAATCACTGGAGGAGTTCGCTTTTGAAACACCCGACAGCTCGACAAACAGGGAAATTGATTCCGGCGTGAAGCCGCGTCGCTTCAGCGCCGCGATTGTCACCAGTCTCGGGTCATCCCATCCGTCCACGATGCCGTCCTCGACCAGTTTCTTGATATAGCGCTTCCCTGTCACAACATTTGTCAGGTACATCTTCGCGAATTCGATCTGGCGGGGCGGGTGCTCCCAGTCCGTGTTCTCGACCACCCAGTTATAAAGCGGGCGGTGGTCCTCAAATTCCAGCGTACAGATCGAATGTGTAATGCCTTCCACGGCATCCTCAATCGGATGCGCAAAATCATACATCGGATAGATGCACCACTTGTCCCCGGTGTTATGATGCGTCATATGGGCGACGCGGTACAGCACCGGATCCCTCATGTTCATATTCGGGGAAGCCATATCGATCTTCGCCCTTAATACAAGGGAGCCGTCCGGCCACAGGCCGTCCTTCATCTCATTAAACAGCTGAAGGTTCTCTTCAACCGGGCGCTCCCTGTCGGGATCATTGCGGCCGGGTTCTTTGAGCGTTCCCCTGTATTCCCTGATCTCATCCGCACTCAGCCGGCTCACATAGGCGAGTCCCTTCCGGATCAGCATGAGTGCTTTTTCATACATGACATCGAAATAATCCGACGCGAAATAGCACCGGTCTTCAAAATCGGCGCCCAGCCACTCCACGTCTGCCTTGATCGAGTCAACAAATTCCGTCTTCTCCTTCGTCGGGTTCGTATCGTCAAAGCGGAGGTTGAAGGTTCCCCCGTATTCTTTCGCGAGCCCTGAATTGAGAATAATCGACTTGGCATGGCCGATATGCAGATACCCGTTCGGTTCCGGAGGAAAGCGCGTTGCGACCTTATCGTATTTCCCCTCTGCAAGATCCGCATCAATGATATCTTCGATAAAGTTTCTGGATTTTACTTCTTCTCCCATGATCTCCTCCGCAGCTGTCCCGCCGGGTCTGACTGCCCGCAGGACGCAGTTCTGCCTCTATTCGGGCAGTTACGAACATATTAGCATAAATGCAGATGTAAAACCACTGGATTTTCTCAAGGCATTATGCTAGGATAGAATTCTGAATGAAATACTTTTGTAACATTTTGTGCGCGCAACTGTCAATTTCCGGTTTTGGGAGAGGAAACCATGCAGACTCTGTTTTATGCTGTCTATGACGTCCCGAATTACCTGCTTGAACTCTTCAGCGGTCATTACAAATTTTATGCGGCCGCGGCAGCCGTTCTGTTCTTTATTGTCCTGTTTTTTTCCGGCAAGGCAGTCACGGTCCTGCGTGATATATTTGTCCTCGCAAGCGTGGCTCTGGGTGTGATCGCTTATTTCAAGCGGAAGTTTCCGCTTGTCTGGATCTGTGTTTTCGCGCTGATCCTGCTCGCGATCGTCAGACTCGTGATCTACATTATCATTTCGATCCGCGACACAAAAAGAGCCCGCAGAATCGAGCGGAAAGCCATTGAGCGGGGAGAACGGCACCGGGGTACATTGCGGGAAAAACGCGGAAACAGTGAAAAGGAACCGGACAGTCCGGAGACGGAAAAGCCGGAGAGGAAACTGCAGACCGGCAGTGCCGGAAACGCAGCCGCTGAAGCTGCCCGTTCCCCCGAAAACCCGCCTGCCGCTGACGAATCCGCTCCATCAGGACCTGTTTTCACCCGCGAACAGGCTCTCTCCGCTGCCCATAAGCTGAGAGACCTGAAAGATCTCGGCATCGTGACCGACGAAGAGTTTGAACTGATTAAAGCGCGCCTCTATTCGAGGCTCGGATGACAGACGCCCGTACACACCGAGATGCAATACTGATCTGATGAAAAGGACTGCCGGATGCGGCAGTCCTCTTTTCTGCCGTCACGCAGGACGGAAAAAGCCGCAGCCGGTGCAGGTATGCCTTCCGTCCCCGTAAAAAACCGCATTTTCCCGTCCGGTCCGCCTTCTTCCGCAGGGATGACGGCATACCGGTCAAATGACAGGCCAAGTCCTTCCCCCGTCATTTTTATATAACTCTCTCTGGCCGTCCAGATGCTGAAGAAGCACCTCCTCCGCTCCTCCTCCGAAAGGCACCGGTTCATCATCTGCTTTTCTTCTTCCGAGAAGCAGCGCCTGACGACCATTTCCGGGAATTTCCGGACAGGTTCTATGTCACAGCCGACCGGTACATCCGATACCGCTGCCAGGGCGCTCATGCCCGCATGGCTCACACTGATATAAACAGGCGGATCTGCCTCAATAAAAGGTTTCCCCCTGGCATCCGTCCGCACTTCAGAGAAGGCGATTCCTTTTTTGCCGAGCATCTCCTTCAGGAGCAATGCCGAGGCAAGGCTTCTTTTCCGGTCAGCAGGAAAACGGAACCGCAGGATTTTCTCCTGCCGTTCCCGCGTGAGCCCGCTCATGATCCTGCGGTCCTCTGCCGGATCAGGCAGATCGTCACATTTCATTCTGCCGATACAGGTCTGAGGACAGTCCGCCGTCTCCGCCCGCATCAGTACTCCTCCGGAATCGTCCCGCTGATTCCGTAGACGGAGCGGAACTCGTCCAGGTCTTCCGCTGACCGGATAAGCATCACATCTCTGAAATGGCCGTCAGAAGAAGAGCGGAAGCCGGCTACTTTTTCTCCCGTACAGATACTGCTCCGGATCACCGGAACTTCATTCTCCCGGTCATAATCTGCTTTTCTTTCTTTTTTCTCTCTGCGTCCGAAAAGACCCATCTCTTCTCCTCCCAAAAAAGGGCTGCTTCCGCAGCCCTCTTCCAGTTTCATCAGGATTTCCGCTGTGCGCAGGAAGCGCAGCAGCGATGATGTTTACTGCAGCTGTGATCCTCTGATCCAGCCGCCGTCCTCAAGCTCATACCATGTATAGTCGCCATTGACGACTGATCGTCCCGTCATGGAAACCGAATCCCCGTTATGCACTTTATACAGGACAGCATCAAATACACCGGGTGCGGAAACCACGTTAGAACTGCCGGACTTGTCGTAAACTGTTCTGTCCTCTCCGCCGACCACGCTGTGAAGTTCCTCTGTATTCATTTCCAGATTTTTGAATTTATCCATATTTGACATCGCACATCCTCCTTTTCTCCGCCCTGCTGTCTGCAGAGCCGGCGGTTTTATTCTCA
>CACZTA010000013.1 GCA_902783935.1 uncultured Lachnospiraceae bacterium
ACCTGATCCTCGGGATCAGCCACTGCAACTGCCCGGACAGGGCGGAAATCGTGAAAAATGAAATCACGCGCCGCATGAAGGTGAAAGGTGTCTTTGTCCAGCCGACGGGCGGCCTGTCTTCCGTCTATGCCAATGATGGCGGCATCATCGTTTCTGTCTGAGCCTTAATCGGCGCCCCGTCGGAAAAAGGTGTGGACGCAGAGACGGGGCGGGGTGTATAATACCCTGAGAATTTCTGTGAAGGAGCAGACGCAAGATGAGTCAGAAAAAGGTTGAACTGTATAAGGAATATAAAAAGAACAAAACACAGATCCTGAAGCGCGAAAAGATGATGAGACGGATCGAACTCGGCATCGTCGCGCTGATCTGTGCCGGATTTGTGGTATGGTTCTGCGTTTCCATCGGACAGAACCTGACGAAAGTCAGCGAGAGCGAAGCGGACGCAGTCACGGTTACGGAAGTAGACATGAATGCCTACGCCGAATATGTGGAGGGCCTTGAGACCGGCTATACTGCATAGAAAATAAATTAAAAAAACAGAAAAGAGAAGATGCCTGCCGCGAAACCGTGACAGGCATCTTTTTTATCCGGATTTTATATCATCCTCTTTATATTACAGCTTTACGACGTTCGTAGCCTGCGGTCCGCGCGCACCCTGTTCCACGTCGAAAGTGACTTCCTGGCCTTCGTCGAGTGTTCTGTAGCCTTCGCCCTGGATATTGGAGAAGTGAACGAATACATCCTTGCCGTCCTCTCCGGTAATGAAGCCATATCCCTTCTCAGCATTGAACCACTTGACTTTTCCGTTGTTCATTAGTGTTACCTCCATAATGTGTAAAAATAAAAAATGTGCTGTGCCGGAAAAAATCACCGGCTATTACAGATTACAGGCACGGTACGCATATAATCTCTAATACCCGGTGAGTACATGTGTTTCCCTTAATCTTGACGACAATTCAAATTATAGACGGAATGCTTAGTGCCGTCAAGGAAAAATGCACATTTTCACTTGACTTTCAGTCCTTTTTTTGGGTGACTTGACATAGGGAGGCGGCCCGGTTTGACTCAGTGACCTGTTTCGTGTATGATGAAAATGAGGTGGTTTTATGAAAGATTCGATACTGATTAAGGGAGGCTGGCTCGTCGATCCTGCTTCCGGATTTGAAGGAACGGCGGACCTGCTGGCGGCCGAAGGCCGGGTTGCCCTTGTCGGGGAAATCGATGAAGCGAAATGCACACCGTCGCGCATTATCGATGCGCGGGGCCTGACCGTGATGCCGGGCCTCGTGGATCTCCATGTCCATCTCCGGGATCCGGGGCAGACGGAGAAGGAGACCATTGAGAGCGGTGCGGCAGCCGCGGCGGCGGGAGGCGTCACCACCCTTCTTGCCATGCCGAATACGAGACCGCCCATGGATTCCGTCAGCCGGATCAGCTATGTCGCCAACAAGGCGGCGGCATTGTCCCCGGTCCGGATTTATCAGGCTTCTGCCATCACGCTTGACATGAAAGGGACGGAAGTTGCGGACATTGAGGCGCTCACCAGGTCAGGGGTCAGGGCCTTTTCCGAGGACGGAAAATCTGTTATGGATGCCCGGACCATGTTTGAGGCGATGAAGCGCATCGCCAGGACGGGAGCGCTGATCTGTGACCACTGCGAGGATGCCGGGATGGCGGCCGGCGGCGTCATGAACGAGGACGCCCGTGCGGAAGAGCTGGGACTGCCCGGAATAGCAAATGCAGTTGAAGACACGATAGCGGCGAGAGATATCGTCCTGGCCGCGGAATCCGGAGCGCGGCTGCATCTCTGCCACTGCTCCACTGCCGGTTCCGTGCGGCTTGTGCGTGCGGCAAAGCGGGAGGGCATCCGCGTGACGGCAGAGGCGTGTCCGCATCATTTTATCCTCACATCAGATGATATTCCGGGTGACGACGCCAATTACAAGATGAACCCGCCGCTGAGGACGGCCCGCGATGTGAAGGCGATCCGGGACGGCCTGAAGGACGGGACGATCGACTGCATCAGCACCGACCATGCCCCCCACTGCGCGGAGGAGAAGCGGAGAGGATTCCGGTCCGCGCCTTTCGGGATCGTCGGACTCGAGACATCCGCGGCACTTACCTATACGGAACTGGTGAAGACGGGCGTTCTCTCACTGATGCAGATGGCTGAAAAGATGAGCCTGAATCCCGCGCGCATTCTCGGCGTGCCGGGAGGATCCCTGCAGGCAGGGATGCCCGCGGATATCGCGGTATTTGATTTCAGAACGCCCGTGGTGATTGATCCTTCGACATTCGCATCGAAAGGGAGAAATACACCTTTCGCAGGGCGCACCGTTTTCGGAACTCTAAAGTATACGCTTGTAAACGGACAGGTCGTCCGGGAGGCTGGCCATGATTGATAAGCTCGTTGAAGAGATCAGGAAAAAGCAGGCGCCCATTGTCGTGGGGCTGGATCCGCAGCCGGAGTTCATTCCCCCGCAGATTACGGAGGAAGCGTTCGGACAGTACGGTGAAACACTGGAGGGGGCTGCTGCGGCATTTTTCGCTTTTAATAAAGGAATCGTGGATGCCGTGGCCGATCTTGTACCGGCGGTAAAACCGCAGTCTGCGATGTACGAGCAGTTCGGCGTACCCGGCGTGCAGGCTTATAAAGATACGATTGACTACTGCAAAAAGAAGGGGCTCATCGTGATCGGGGATGTCAAGAGAGGCGACATCGGATCCACTTCCGCCGCCTATGCCCGAGCCCACCTCGGAACCGTCAGGGTCGGGAGTAAGACATACGCACCTTTTGACGAGGACTTCTGTACGGTGAACCCGTATCTCGGATCAGACGGGATCCGTCCGTTTACGGACGTCTGCAGGGAATGCGGCAAGGGAATCTTTGTACTCGTCAAGACTTCGAATCCGTCGAGCGGCGAACTGCAGGACAGGCTTGCCGGCGAACAGGCGCTCTATGAAATCGTGGGACAGATGGTGGATTCCTGGGGAGCGGACCTGACAGGCAGCTCAGGCTGGTCCGCGGTCGGCGCCGTCGTCGGTGCGACTTATCCGGAAACGGGAAAGATCCTGAGAAAGATGATGCCGAAAAACTATATTCTGGTTCCCGGATACGGGGCTCAGGGCGGAAAGGGCAGGGACCTGGTCCACTTCTTTGATAAAGACGGACTCGGCGCGATCGTCAATTCCTCCCGCGGAATCATTGCCGCCTGGCAGAAAGCACCTTATGCGGGTTTCGGAGCAGACGGATATGCAGAGGCAGCGAGAAAAGCCGTGACGGACATGAAACAGGATATTGCGGAGGCGCTGAACGGATAAATGAAGAGAAAAGAATCTGCGCGTGTTATTTCACAGGAAAAACTGGCCACGGACATTTACAGTCTGTGGCTTTGCGTGTCATTTGCGGAGTCTGTCAGGGCTGGACAGTTTCTGTCCCTCTTTTCGGCGGACAGCGGAAAACTTCTCCCGAGGCCTGTTTCCGTATGCGAGACAGATCTGCACAGAGGGGCTGTCCGGCTGGTCTACCGGATCGCAGGCGCAGGTACGGCTGAGTTTTCAAAACTGAAGACGGGCGATACCGTGGCGGTCATGGGACCTCTCGGAAACGGGTTCCCGCTTGATGAGCTGACAGGCCGCCGGGTCCTGATGGCGGGAGGGGGAATCGGCATTCCACCCATGCTGTCTCTCGGGAAAGCGCTCCGGGCTGAAGGAAATGAGGAGAATGCATTTGCGGTCGGATTCCGCACGGCGGAACCGT
>CACZTA010000014.1 GCA_902783935.1 uncultured Lachnospiraceae bacterium
GCGAATTATGTGATATGATGTGTTTTGCAGCGGAGCAGGCTTCGCTCTCTTGACGGAGGATCAGAATGTGACGAAACAGGAACTGGCGCTTATCGTCATCGACCGGCTAAAAAAAGAATATCCCGATGCGCACTGTACACTGAATTACGAAGATGCCTGGCAGCTTCTCATAAGCGTCAGGCTGGCAGCCCAGTGCACGGATGAGCGGGTTGACAAAATAACCCCCCTGCTCTATGAGAAATACCCGGACGTACAGTCACTGGCGGCCGCACAGCCGGAAGAAATCGAAGCCATTATCAGGCCATGCGGACTCGGGCACAGCAAAGCGAGGGACATATCCGCCTGTATGCGGGTCCTCAGGGACCGTTATGACGGACAGGTTCCGGATACATTTGAGGAACTGCTCGCGCTGCCGGGAGTCGGCAGAAAAAGTGCAAACCTGATCATGGGCGACGTTTTCGGAAAACCGGCTATCGTCACGGACACCCACTGCATCAGGCTCAGCAACCTGATCGGGCTCGTCGACGGCGTAAAGGAACCCGCAAAAGTGGAAAAACTTCTCCGCCGGATTATTCCCCCTGAAGAAGGAAATGACCTCTGCCACCGTTTCGTTCATCACGGTCGGGCTGTCTGTATCGCCAGACGTCCCGTCTGTTCTGCCTGCTGTCTGAAGGATGTCTGCAGATATGCACAGGCACGTGCCGGAGAAGTGAGTTCGTGACTGACATACACCGGGAGGATCGGAAATGGCATCATCAAATTATTCCAAACAGCAGTTTCAGCGGACGCTGAAGGATTACAGGCTGACGCCGGAAGACCTGAATGCGGAGATGAACGGTTCCGTCCGTTACCGAAGCCTCTTCGACGAGGACTACTCCTGGGACCAGATGTTCTCCCGGCACCCTGAAATCGACCCGGAAAGTGAACTCAACGAGCGGTGTGACGACATTTCCGCACAGGCGGAGAAAACCGGAAGGGCCATCGCCCGCGACGCATGCGGGAATCTTGAATCCATGATGCAGCACCTGACGGAAAAAGGCGAGTCCGGTTCTGCTTATCTCTACTACCTGCTGAATCAGTACTATATCCCCGAACTGGGAAAAGCGAGGGAAACACTCATCAACAGCTGTGAACGTCAGCGCAGAAAAAATGAAGAGCGAAGGACCGATCTGAAAATCTCCGCCGAAGAAGCGGCTTCCGCTTCCAGACTCGGAGGAGACCGGGAGAGCCGTGCCATCCGGTATCTCGAAGACGCCGATAACTATCTCTCCCACTTCTCGAAGCAGCTGCAGAATGAAAACATGATCAGGGTGATGAGCACGCTTCTCTCCTACTGCAGCAAATCAATCTCCGACAGCGGGTACCGGCAGGACGGCCGTGCCGATCCTGCTTATCCGGTATCTGACCGGCCATCCGGGTCCCGTGAGGCAGACGAAATCCGTCTCTCCTATCCCCGCCGCTGTACAATTACCAGTGACGACGGCGATCACTACTCTGTTGAAATCAGTGACGGTGTCTCCCGCTATTTCTCTGCTGACCTTACACTGAAGCAGGCGCTCAGTGCGGCGGAGAACCTCATGAGTCCTCAATAAAACGACACAGGTATGACCATATGAATCTCTATACGATTTCCGAACAATACAAGCGCTTCGACGGAGCCTGGCTGAAAAAGCTGGCGATCATCTCCATGCTGGTTGACCATACCGCCGCCGCGCTCCTCTATAAGTGCTACCTGAAACCCCGGGCGCCGGTTTTCCGCGGCACTCCGGATTATTATCTGTACAGGTTCTATAAAATCCTGCGGGGATTCGGAAGGCTGGCTTTTCCGATTTTCTGTTTCTTTCTCGTCGAAGGATTTATCTATACGCACAGCCGTCTGAATTATGTCATCCGGCTGGTATTGTTCGGGATTCTGTCAGAGCCGTGCTTCGATCTGGCGCTCAAAACGGGGTTCCCTTATCCCAGTCATAATAACGTCATGTTCGAGATGGCTGCGGGCGTCCTCATGCTCTGGGTATTTGAGGCGGCGGACAGGCTGCCTGTCCGGCCTGCCGAACTCCGGCTGGCAATCAGATTTGCACTTACTGCACCGTTTATCGTCGCAGCTGCAAAACTTCACCTGGACTACGGGTTTAAAGGACTCCTGCTCATTCTCCTTCTGTATGTGCTGAGGGCTGACAGAGTCAGCCAGTGCATGGCAGGTGCCATATTCATCAGCCTGTGGGAGTGGCCTGCCGTCTTTGCGTTTGCCCCCCTTGTTCTCTATAACGGCAGACGCGGAAAACAGCATAAGTACTTCTTCTACGCCTTTTATCCCGGACACCTGTTCATTCTCTGGCTGATTACGCGCCTGATTTTGAAAACATGACCGTCTTTCCCAAGGAAAATAAAGAATAAAAAGCCTGCAGATATGACGCATTTAATGCGGAAACCTGCAGGCTTTTATCATGTACTTATTTTTTTTCAATCATCTCGCCGGTGTTTTTAAAAATCGTATCACACGGAACGATTCCCCTCACGCAGGAGGTCGGATAGATCATAGAACGGCAGCCGACGACAGTTCCGGGGTTCAGCACGGCATTGCACCCGACTTCCACCCAGTCACCCAGGATGGCGCCGATCTTCCGCCTGCCGGTTTCATAGGCAGTTTCCCCTTTAACGACTATATTCGTCCTGTCCGCCTTTATATTTGACGTAATGGATCCTGCGCCCATGTGCGCATGGAACCCGAGGATGGAATCCCCCACATAGTTATAATGAGGCACTTCACAGTTATTGAAAATAATCACATTTTTCAGTTCGGCGGAATTTCCGATTACGCAGTCATCCCCGACCAGCGCATCACCCCTGATAAATGCACACTGGCGCACCTGTGTGCGCTCCCCGATGATGCAGGCGCCTCCGATGTATGCAGAATCAAATACTTTAGCAGATTTCGCAATCCAGACATCTTCCGCGACCTGGTCATACCGGTCTTTCGGGAGCCCGGCTCCGAGTTTCAGGATCAGATCATGAATGCCGGAGAGTGCTTCCCACGGATAAGTGAACCCCTGGAGATAAGAGCCTGCCAGTGATTCATTCAATGTAAACAGTTCTTCATTTTTCACCAGTTCCTTTTGCGCCATTTTTACCCTCCTTTATTTCTTTGACCTGCTTCCGGCGGATTTGCCGCGTGAAGCCCTCACAGGTTTGCGGTAATACTTCGCTGCCTCATCATAAAACCTGCGCATGGAATTCTGGTTATACAGTCCTTTGACTGCATTCGTGTTTCTTGCAACAAAGCTTTCCAGCTTATTCATATACTCTTCTGTCGTGACGGTGCCTGCCGCCACCGCCGTCAGGCCCTTTTCCCAGCTGGCCGTGAGTTTCGGGCTCAGAAGGGACCGGACAGACTGGTCCACCACGTCATAGACCATCTCTCCGAGAAGCTCCGGTGAAATGACCTGTGTTTTTTTATTCAGGTTCAGATACCGGATCCTGACTAGTTTTGCCAGGATTTCCGCCCTCGTTGCACTCGTGCCGATCCCGGAGCCGCGGATCTGTTCACGAAGGGCTTCATCCTCGATCAGCTGGCCTGCATTTTCCATGGCCAGGATCATGGAGCCGGATGTATACCGCTTCGGCGGGGTCGTCTCTCCTTCTTTTACGGAAAAGCGTTCCGCTGTCAGGCGCCCGCCTTTCCGGAGTCCTGCGAGC
>CACZTA010000015.1 GCA_902783935.1 uncultured Lachnospiraceae bacterium
GCCCCGGCTGAGACGCGGACATTGCGGACGGTAACCGTGAAATCCTTCGGAGCCCCGAGCTTCGACGGATCGTCCGTCAGCGAATACTGTGTCTTCGCCATACAGACCGGGAGACCGCCATATCCGAGGGACGTGAGCTGGTCGATCTGCTTCTCCGCCTCTGCCGTAAAAGCGGCATCGCTCCCGCCGTAAATCTTTGTGACAATGTCGCGGATCTTGTCCCGGACCGGCCGGTCAAGTTCATAGGCATAGCGGAAATCATCCGGCTGCTCCGTGAGGCGCACGACCTCTTCCGCGAGCGCGAGCGCTCCTTCACCGCCTTTTGCCCAGACTTCAGACAACACCGCTTTGACACCGTATTCCCTGCACGTTTCGCGGATCAGGCTAAGCTCCGCTTCCGTATCCTGCGGAAACCGGTTGACGGCCACTACACAGGGAAGTCCGAAGACGTCCCTTATATTCGAAACATGCTTCAGAAGGTTCGGTATGCCCTTTTTCAGCGCTTCAAGGTTTTCTTCCCCCGTCCGGTCCTTCGGAACGCCGCCGTTATATTTCAGCGCGCGGGCAGTCGCCACAATGACGACGCAGTCCGGGTGAAAACCTGCCATGCGGCATTTAATATCCAAAAACTTTTCAGCACCGAGGTCAGCGCCGAATCCTGCTTCCGTCACCGTATAATCGGACAGTTTCATGGCGACGCGGGTCGCCGTCAGGGAATTGCAGCCGTGGGCAATATTGGCAAAAGGACCTCCGTGGACCAGGGCCGGTGTATGCTCAAGCGTCTGTACGAGATTCGGTTTCAGCGCGTCCTTGAGGAGCGCAGCCATCGCCCCCTGCGCCTTCAGGTCCCCGGCCGTGACCGGTTTCTGTTCCGCCGGTTTGCCGTAGGTATACCCGATGATGATCTTCGAGAGGCGTTCCTTCAGGTCACTTATATCGGACGCGAGGCACAGCACCGCCATAATCTCGGAAGCCACCGTAATGTCATACCCGTCTTCGCGCGGCGTGCCGTGGATTCTGCCGCCCAGCCCGTCGATCACGTTCCGGAGCTGTCTGTCATTCATGTCGACGCACCGTTTCCAGGTGATCTTCCTCGGGTCGATCTGCAGTTCATTGCCCTGGTAAATATGGTTATCGATCATGGCTGCCAGCAGGTTATTTGCCGCGCCGATCGCGTGGAAATCCCCCGTAAAATGAAGATTGATATCTTCCATCGGGACGACCTGCGCGTAACCGCCGCCTGCCGCACCGCCCTTGATTCCGAATACCGGGCCGAGCGACGGTTCGCGGAGTGCGACCATGGACTTCTTTCCGAGTCTCTTAAGGCCGTCCGCGAGACCGACCGTCGTCGTGGTCTTGCCCTCTCCGGCCGGCGTCGGGTTAATCGCCGTCACGAGAATCAGCTTTCCGTTTTTCCGGCCCGATTCTTTCAGGATGCTGTAATCGATTTTCGCTTTATACTTTCCGTAGAGTTCAAGACAGCTGTCGTCTACGCCAGCCGCTTCCGCGATTTTTGTAATAGGAAGCATTTCCGATGCCTGTGCGATTTCTATATCGGTTCTGAATTCTGCCATATCTCTCTCCTCAGTTCAGGAACTTCTTTCTGTTTTTATTCCGGGTAATACCCATCATACTACTTGATTCAGGAGGACTCAACCGGAATACCTCGCTTTTTCATAGCTCCGGTGAAGCTTTTCCCCTTCTTCCGTCCCCGAAATGCCCGCCGCCTGCTCGATCATGGCCGGCGTCTCCCACGCTTTCGGGCGATCTTTTCTGTGTTTCCGGATCGTTCTTCTGTAAAGCTCCCGCACACGCTCCCGCTCATCCGTTACTCTCCGCGGGCGAAAGGAGCGGCTGATCCGGACGGGTGAAGGCGCATCCTCCCGGATCGTTTCCGCCCTGTCCCCGTTGTCCTCCGTGCGGTCCCTGAATTCCGCAAAATAGATCCGGAGACTGCGCACTGCAAAAAATACGGCTGCCGCGATGATACCCGCCCCGATCATACTGAACAGCGCATTCACGACCGGATCCGGCTCTCCTGTCTCCACCTCAGGCAGGTATTTTTCAGGGTCAAACACTTCTCCGCCCATCTCGAGTATCATCATGGCCTTTACCTGCTCATCTGTCAGGACCAGCGTCGGCCGGTATTTTCTCAGGTCCCTGTACTGCCTTTTATCTGCCGTCATGGCGCAGGGAAGGAGCGTCAGGGACATCAGGACCAGGGAAGCCGCCACCATCGCACCGCCGATTTTCCGGATGCGCGTGTAAGGAATGTGGCTGATATAGCTTACCCGCTGCAGATAATCCGTCCTCGCCCGCATCCACTCATAGACGACTGCCAGCGCAAAATAGGCTGCCATGGAGGCGGCCGCCGCATTGCAGATCACAGGGCAGGCCGTCAGAAGCGCCATGAAATAAGCGGGTACAAACCAGAGTGCATATGCAGGAGACGGTCTCTCAAACGCGGTCCGCCCGCGGTTCCAGCTGAGATCATTTTCGAGAAGCGCACGGCGGCGGCTCCCTTCCTTCCGCCGGAGCCGGTCATAATCCATGAACAAAACCAGCAGTTCCGCGGCGACAGCCGCCGTCCATCC
>CACZTA010000016.1 GCA_902783935.1 uncultured Lachnospiraceae bacterium
AGCGAAGTGAAGGCGGAGTATGCCGCCGCGAAGAAAGCCGCTGAGAAGAAGGCGGCTGCGGAGAGCGCTGCGGAAGCGGCAGCGGACGAGAGCAGCGCCGAAGAAGCGGAGACAGAGACAAAGACCGAAGACAAAGATAAAGACAAGGATAAGGATAAGGATAAAGACGCGACGGACAGCGAAGGGGATCTCCCTGACCTCCCGGAGAGCGAAGAAGACTATCAGAAGGAGCAGGACTACAGCCTGCCGGAAGAACCTGATACGGAAGAGGAGACCGAATCCGAAGCAGAACCGGAATCGATCACCGAGGGGATCGGCACGGTCCTTTCAAATGTCAATGTCCGCTCCGAACCGGATAAAGATTCCGACCGCCTCGGATCGATCCCGGAGGGCAGCGAAGTTGAAGTGACGGCCGAGAGCAGCAACGGCTGGAGATATGTCCGCTACGGCGATGTGGAAGGCTATATCTCGAATAACTATCTGGATTACGAAGGCTCCGGTGATTCTGACGGCGAAGAAGACGGCTCCGAAGAAGAGGAAGATGACTACGAGCATTCCGGTACAATTATTTCGAGCGTCAACATCCGTTCGGGCCCGGGCTTTGATTACGGCGTAATCGGTGAAGTGTCCGGCGGCTCCACAGTGACCGTCTACGGCGAGAATGAAAAGGGCTGGTGGCATATCAGCACCGGATCGCAGGAAGGCTATGTGGGACAGAGCTACATCAGCGTTTCTTAAAACACGCAGGAAGACTATTAGTGCCGCAGGCATCCTGATGAGGGTGTCTGCGGTCTTTTGAGCAGATACAGACGGATTTTGTGAGCCTGTTTTTCACCGGGGGAAGACAGCAGTTCGGAGGAATATGGAAACAGAAGGAAAGCGCCTGAATAAATACATCAGCGATGCGGGCATCGCTTCGAGAAGGGAAGCAGACCGCATGATCGCGGCCGGCAGGGTCAGTATCCGGCGGAAATCGAGGAAAGGGGAGGAAGCGAATCCCGTCCTGAAAGCAGCGGAGGGGGAGCGCGTCTTTCACGGGGACACCGTGTATGTCGACGGAAAAGAGCTGCCCAAAAAAGAAGTTCCCGGGATTTATCTGGCCTATAACAAACCGAGAGGCATCGTCTGCACGCTCGACAGGAGCATTCCGGACAATCTTGCCGATGCCGTCGCTTATCCGCATCACGTCACGTATGCGGGACGCCTCGACAAGGATTCCGGCGGGCTCATGATCCTGACAAATGACGGAAGCCTCGCGGACCGCATGATGCGCGCCTCGGCTTACCATGAAAAAGAATATGTCGTGACGGTTGAGAAGCCGCTGACGGCTGCATTTCTGAAAAGGATGGCGGAAGGGGTCAAGATCCTGCTGGATGATGAGACGACGCTCAGAAGACATCCCGGCGGCCTCTATGTGACGACGCGCCCTGCAAAAGTGAACCGGCTCGGGGAAAGAAAATTCTCCATCGTGCTCACCCAGGGGTTCAACCGGCAGATCCGACGCATGTGCCGGGCACTCGGGTATAACGTGTCGGATATCCGGCGCATCCGCGTCATGAACATCCGCCTCGGAAATCTCGCGGAGGGGCAGGTGAGGAAACTGACGGATGCGGAAGTCAGGGACCTGGAGAAGTCCTCGCGGAAAACCGGCGGAAAAGACCAGAGGTGAAGGAGCGGCAGCCGTATGAAAAAGAACGAGTATCTGAAGCTTCAGCAGGAAGTTGCCCGCTATAACCAGGCGTATGAAGACGGGGAGCCTCTGATTTCGGACTATGACTATGATCAGATGATGCAGCAGCTGAAGCAGGCGGAGAAGGAGCATCCGCGCTGGCGCACAGCCGCGTCCCCGACGCAGAAGGCCGGCGCGCCGGTCAGAAGGAAGCAGGGCGTGACCGTGACGCACGATGTGCCGATGCTGTCGATTGAAGATGTCTTCACGAAAGAGGATGTGACGGCCTGGGTGCGCACCGTGCAGGCGAAATATCCCGGCGCTCTTTTTTCGGTGGAACAGAAGGTGGACGGGCTCTCCATGTCGATTCGCTACGAGAATGGCAGAATGACGCTTGCGGAAACGCGCGGCGACGGCTATATTGGAGAGGATGTAACGCTTAACGCAGCCGTGATTCCCGATGTGAAGACGGAGCTTCCGGAGGACCCCGGCGCGTTCGAAGTGCGGGGCGAAGTCTATCTCTCACATGAGGACTTTGAGCGGATTAACCGGCAGCAGGAGCTCTCGGGCGGAAAGCTGTTCGCCAATCCGAGAAACTGCGCGGCAGGGACGCTCAGGCAGCTGGATCCGGAGATGACGCGGGAGCGCGGACTCTCTTTCATGATCTTTAATATCCAGCGCGCGGAGAATGCAGCCCTCACCGGATCCCATACCGAAGGACTCGCCTACCTGAGGGATACGCTCGGCATGAAGACGGTGCCGGGAGAACAGTGCCGGACGGAGGAAGAGATTCTCCGGGCGATTGACCGGATCGGGGAGCTGCGCGGGGAACTGGACTATGATATCGACGGGGCGGTCGTGAAAATCGACCGGCTTTCGGTCAGGGAGGAATTCCCCTCGGGATCAAAATACAGCCCGGGCCATATCGCCTACAAGTATCCCCCGGAGGAAAAGGAGACCGTCGTGCGCGAAATCGAAGTGTCGGTCGGCATGACCGGCCGCCTGAATCCCACGGCCGTCTTTGACCCGGTCCATCTCTGCGGGACGACAGTGACGAGGGCGACGCTGCACAACCAGGACTTCATTGACCGCCTCGGCATCGGGATCGGGGACACGGTCATTGTCTATAAATCAGGAGAGATCATTCCGAAGATCAGGGCTTCCGTGCCGGAGAAGCGGCCGGAGGGGACGGTGACATTCCGGCTTCCGGACCGGTGTCCGTCCTGCGGAGGGGCCGTCACGAGAGAGGCGGACGCCTCCGATATGTGCTGCACGAATCCGTCGTGCCCGGCGCAGCTTGAGAGGAGACTGATTCATTTTGCGGGCCGCGAGGCGATGGACATCAAGGGGATCGGGACAGAAAACATCCGCGCGCTCATCGCCGATGGACACCTGAAGGATGTCGCGGATATCTACCGGCTGCGCGAAGTGCGGGACCGCCTGGTGGAGGACGGCGTCATAGGGCGGGAGAAAAACACCGACAAGCTGCTCGATGCCATTGAGGCGTCAAAGCAGCAGGATCCCGAGAGGCTGCTGACGGGGCTTGCGATTCCGAATGTCGGCCGCGCGTCCGCGCGCGTGCTGATTAAGGCGTTCCGCTCGGTGGACGCGCTGATGCAGGCGGACGAAGAGGCGCTGACGCAGGTGCCGGATATCGGCGGCATCACCGCTCAGGGGATTGTGGCCTATTTTGCCGATCCGAGGAATCAGAACCTGATCGGGAAGCTGAAGGCTGCAGGCCTGAAGATGGAGACGGACGCGGCGGAAGAAATCCCGCAGGTGCTCTCCGGGAGGACCTATGTCGTCACGGGGGATGTCCATATCTTCGCGAACCGCGCGGAACTCGGCGCGTATATCGAGGCGAGGGGCGGAAAGCTCGCGGGATCTGTCTCAAAGAAGACCTATGCCCTGATTAATAATGATGCGTCTTCCGCATCCGGAAAAAATAAAAAAGCCGGGGAGCTCGGGATCCCGATCCTGACGGAGGAGGATTTCCTCGCGGACGTGCCGGGAGAAACGCGGGCACAGCCGGATTTGAAAGTATAAGTATTAAGGAGACCTTTATGCCGGTTAAAATACCGAATGACCTTCCTGTGAAGGATATTCTGGAAAAAGAAAATATATTTGTCATGGATGAGACGCGGGCGATGCATCAGGATATCCGCCCGATCCAGATCTGCATCCTGAACCTGATGCCGCTGAAGGAGCAGACGGAGCTGCAGATCTTAAGGGAGCTGTCCAACACCCCGCTGCAGATTGACGTCACCTTCATGAAGACATCGAGCCATGAATCCACGCACACGTCGAAGAGCCACCTGGAGACCTTCTACCAGACCTTCGAGGAGCTGCGGCGGAGGTATTTCGACGGCATGATTATTACCGGTGCGCCGGTCGAGCTGCTGGAGTACGAGGAAGTCGACTACTGGGATGAACTCGAGCGGATCTTCTCGTGGTGCAACACCCACGTGACGTCGACGATCTATCTGTGCTGGGGCGCGCAGGCCGCCATGTATTACTATTACGGGCTGCCGAAAGTGCTCCTGCCGGAAGGGAAAAAACTGTTCGGCATCTATACGCACACGGTCTATAACCGCAAGACGCCGCTCGTGAGGGGCTTCGACGACATTTTCCTCATGCCGCATTCGCGGTACACGGAAGTGCAGACGGAAGATATCATCGCCTGCGAGGACCTCGTGATCCTCGGCCAGTCGGAAGAGGCGGGCGTCGCGATCTGCATGGCCCAGAACGGCCGGAAAATTTTCATCTTCGGCCATCCCGAGTATGACCGCATGCAGCTTCGGAGCGAGTATGAGCGGGACCGGAAGAGAGGGCTCGATACGGCGGTGCCGGAGCACTATTTCCCGGATGATGATCCCGGGAAGCTGCCGCTTCTCACCTGGAGGGCGACGGCGAATAATCTTTACACAAACTGGCTGAATTATTATGTCTACCAGTCCACTCCCTATAACCTGGACGGGACGCCCTGGGGAGAGGAACTGCCGGATAATTACAACAAGCATATCTGATTAAGAATCTGCGGGGGGTCGGCTATGTCATCTGTGCGTGTGCTGATCAAGTTCATAAGTCCCGCTGCAGCGGGAAATGTCATCAGCGGGAGCGTGCTGGAGCCGGAACTGCTGATTTTTGCGGGGTACGGCATTTTTCTCAGCGATACCATGCGGAACCGCTATAATTATTTCTTTCACAGGCGGAAGATGAGGACGATTGTCACAGATCCTCTCAGCCTGGAAGAAGGGAAACCGGAGGATATCCTGAGGCGCCTCACGGAGCTGATCGGCCGGTATGCGCCCGACGAGCCGGTGATCGACATCACGGACGCGGACGCGGTGCAGGGGTTTGCGGTCGGCACGATTCTTCATGCCCATCCGGAGTGGAACTGCCCGGTCCTGAATTTCCGCACAGACCGCGGGGCCTGCATTCCTGTCCTCAACGGGAGCAGGTACCGCCTCATCACCATGCCGGACGTGACGGCCGGGGAAATGCATTATCTGCGGTACGGGACGCCTGATTTTGACCGCCCGGGGGAGATTGCCCTCACGAGGCAGGGACTGGACAGGCCGGCGATTAAGATGATCCGAGGAGCCCTGCGGCTTTACGAAGAGAGAAGCAGCTACTGGTCGGGGATTTCCGAAGCATTCCGGAAAAGCCCGGTCGCGCGCGAACCCGGCAGATCGGAATATACGGTCGACGCAAAGCAGCTTGGCGTCAGGGACGAGGCGCTCGAGGATCTCGTGGATGATTTCATCCTTTTCTCATGTGAGAGAAGGGGCGGCATCCGGGTGCTCCGCTTTCCGAACCGGTTTGCGTCCGAACTCCTCCTGCATCTCGAACAGGCGCCGCTCTGCGGGGCATTCCTGACAGCCGCCTATATGCGGGAGACAAACGGAAGCGCGGCGTACCGCGACCTGATTCTTCACGGACACCGCTATGTGTCCGGGATCCGCCGGTCTTATCCGTTCATGATGACGGTCCTCACGGACTCGATGACGGCAGAGGAACTGAGGGATATTATCCATGAGAGCAGCATGGAATATGAAGATCCGGTCAGACGGATCCTGATCCGTGCACCCGGCGCGGAAATGACAGATGAAATCAGACAGACAGCAGAAGAATACGGCATGGAGGTCATTCCGGCAGCCGGAGTGTCCCGTGCCCTGCAGCCGAGGTAA
>CACZTA010000017.1 GCA_902783935.1 uncultured Lachnospiraceae bacterium
AGATCTCCAGGAGATCGGTGAGAACCGGTATTTTAAGGTCTACGACGATTACCAGCTTGAGTATATTGTAATCGCTTCCGGATCCGAAGACACGTTTATGGTCGGCAAACTGGCTGCATTCCAGATCCAGAATCTGCTGATCGCGTATAAAGAACATTTTGACAAGGATAACTTCATTAAAAACCTCCTTCTCGATAATCTGCTCCTTGTCGATGTGTATAACAGGGCCAAGAGGCTGCATATCGCTACGGATACGCGGAGGGTGGTCTACATTCTCGAATCCGAGCAGAGCAAGGATTACAGTACGCTCGAGGCTGTGAAGTCGCTGTTTGCGAAAGCCAGACATGATTATGTCACAGCTGTCGACGAGAAGTCGATCATCGTGATCAAGGAGTTCGCGGACGACGCCGGCCAGAAAGAGATGGCGGACGTTGCGAAGATGATCGTGGAAGCGCTGGAAGACCGGAACCGCGGCAGCATGCATGTGGCGTACGGCAGTGCCGTCCCCGAGATCAAGGAAGTTTCCCGCTCTTATAAAGAAGCGCGGATGGCGCTCGATGTCGGGAAGATCTTCTTTGAAGACCAGAATATTATCGCTTACAGCCAGCTCGGGATCGGCCGCCTGATTTACCAGCTGCCCATCCCGCTGTGCAAGATGTTTATCCGGGAGATTTTTACAGTGAAGGCGCCGGACGATTTTGACGAGGAGACACTGGCGACGATCAATAAATTCTTTGAGAATTCGCTGAATGTTTCCGAGACGAGCCGGCAGCTGTACATTCACAGGAATACGCTGGTTTACCGGCTGGATAAGCTCCAGAAGAGCACCGGGCTTGATCTGAGGGTATTTGATGACGCCATTACGTTCAAGATTGCGCTGATGGTTGTCAAATACATGAAGTATATGGAAACACTTGAGTACTAAACAGTAAAAGATTATAATGAACGGGCGGTGCGGGAGACTGATCCTGCACAGCCTCTTTTTATTTGAACGGAAGGAGGTGCGGATGGAAGAGAGAAAATTTATACTGCATTCCGATTATGAGCCTACCGGAGACCAGCCGCAGGCGATAGAGGAGCTGGTCAGGGGATTCCGTGAGGGCAATCAGTGCCAGACACTTCTCGGTGTTACCGGATCCGGGAAAACGTTTACCATGGCCAATGTGATCCGCGAGCTGAACAAGCCCACGCTGGTCATCGCCCATAATAAGACGCTGGCTGCCCAGCTCTACAGCGAATTCCGTGAATTCTTTCCGGAAAACGCCGTCGAGTATTTTGTGAGTTACTATGATTATTATCAGCCTGAAGCTTATGTCCCGTCTTCGGACACTTATATTGCAAAGGATTCGGCAGTCAACGATGAGATCGACAAGCTGAGGCTTTCTGCGCTCTCTTCCCTAAGTGAGCGGCGTGACGTGGTCATTGTATCATCAGTCAGCTGCATTTACGGAATCGGTGCCCCGGATGATTTCATGAATATGATGACTTCCGTGAGACCGGGGATGGAAAAGGACCGGGACACGCTCATCCGCGAACTGATCGACATGCAGTACGAGCGGAATGAAATTGATTTTCACAGAGGGACTTTCAGGGTGAAGGGAGATACCGTGGAGGTCATTCCCGCAGATGTCAATGATTATGCCCTGCGGATCGAGTTTTTCGGGGATGAAATTGACCGCGTTTCAAAAACTGACCTTCTGAGCGGCAGAGTTCTGGCGGAACTCACCTATGCGCCGATTTATCCGGCTTCATTTTACGTCGTCCGCAGGGACCGGATGCTCGCTGCCTGTGACGCGATCGAGGAAGAAAAAGAAGAGCGGGTACGTTTCTTTAAATCAGAAGACAAACTGATTGAGGCCCAGCGGATCGAGGAGCGGACGGATTTTGACGTGGAAATGCTCAGGGAGACGGGAATCTGTTCGGGAATTGAGAATTATTCGCGCCATCTGACGGGACGGAGTGAAGGACAGCCGCCGTATACGCTGATTGATTACTTTAATGACGACTTTCTGATCATTATCGATGAATCCCATAAGACGGTTCCCCAGATCGGGAGTATGTACAACGGGGACAGGAGCCGCAAGACGACGCTTGTGGACTACGGATTCCGCCTCCCGAGCGCGCTCGACAACAGGCCGCTGAATTTCGGGGAATTCGAGGACCGGATTGACCAGGTCCTGTTTGTGTCGGCGACCCCGGGAGAGTATGAGGCTTCCCATGAAGTTCTCCGGGCCGAACAGGTCATCCGCCCCACCGGCCTGCTGGACCCGGAAGTATCCGTGAGGAGTGTGACGGGGCAGATCGATGACCTGATTGCGGAAATAAGAAAAGAGACAGAAGATCACAATAAGGTACTCGTGACGACCCTGACCAAGCGGATGGCCGAGGACCTGACGGATTATATGAAGGAGCTGGGGATAAGGGTCCGGTATCTGCATTCAGATATTGATACCCTTGAGCGGACAGAGATCATCCGGGATATGAGGCTGGATGTCTTTGATGTCCTCGTAGGAATCAACCTCCTGAGAGAGGGACTGGATATTCCGGAAATCACACTGGTGGCAATCCTCGATGCCGATAAAGAAGGATTCCTCCGCTCTGAGACATCCCTGATCCAGACGATCGGAAGGGCAGCACGGAATTCACACGGCCGCGTTATCATGTATGCTGACGTCATGACGGACTCCATGCGGAGAGCGATTGACGAGACTTCGCGCCGGCGGCGCCTGCAGGAAGCGTATAATGAAGCACACGGAATTACCCCCCAGACGATCCGGAAGGCGGTGAGGGACCTGATTTCGACAGCGAGAGAAGTGGCGCAGACCGAGAAGAAACTCGGGAAAGACCCGGAGGATATGAACCGGGAAGAGCTGCTTGAACTGATAGAAAAGGTTGAGAAGCAGATGCGGGCAGCGGCTGCGGAACTGAACTTTGAGATGGCGGCCGATCTGCGTGACCAGATGGTTGAACTGAAGAAGAATCTGGACGATGCGGAGGATTCGGAGCGGCGGGTGCGGCAGGCAAACAGGGCGCGGAGGACCGCTGCAGAGCAGGTGCCGAAGAAATATAATAGGAAGAAACGGTATAACCGCGGAGGGAAGGCATGAGGCTTTCCCTCTTTTTGTGAGTGTGAATAATTTCTCTGAAAACTGTTGACACGCGGGAGAGGCAGGTGTATATTCTGTTTAGATGTTAGCACTCCATAGAAAAGAGTGCTAATAACAGAAAGGAAACGTGTTTTGGAACTGGATGCAAGAAAAGAAACCATATTGGATGCGATTATACAGACCTACCTGAAAACAGGTGAGCCTGTTGGTTCGCGTACCATTTCCAAGTATACGGATCTGAATCTGAGCTCCGCTACGATCCGGAATGAAATGTCGGATCTTGAGGAGATGGGATACATCATCCAGCCGCATACGTCGGCCGGGCGTATTCCGACGGACCGGGCATACAGGCTGTATGTTGACAGGCTCGTTGTAAAGAAGACAGAACAGGTCACGGCAATGAACAGCCTCATGATCGCGAAGACCAGCCGGATGGAGGAGGTCCTGAAGCAGGTTGTACGGCTTCTGGCAAGCAATACAAACTACACGGCCATGCTGTCGGCTCCTTCCTATAAGGGTAACAAGGTCAAATTTATCCAGCTGTCAAAGCTGAATCCGAGACAGCTGCTGAATGTCGTCGTGATCGAGGGAAATATCGTCAAGAATCATATAATTGATCTGAAGGACGACATTACCGAGGAACAGGTTCTGAAGCTGAATCTCCTGCTGAATACAAGATTCAACGGGCTGACTCTTTCGGAGATCAATCTCGGTCTCATCTCAAATGTGAAAGAGGAAGCGGGCAGCCACAGCGAAATCGTATCGGAAGTACTCGATACGATCGCTGAAGTCATCCGCGCCGAGACCGACGAAGACATGAAGATCTACACAAGCGGAGCAAACAATATTTTCAAATACCCGGAGCTCTCTGACAGTGAACGCGCGAGCCGGCTGATCTCCACGCTGGAGGAGAAGGATGTCCTCCAGGATTTCGTGAAAGCATCAGATGAAAGCGGCAGCGGGATACAGGTGTACATCGGAGAGGAGAGCCCGGTTGAATCCATGAAAGACTGCAGTGTGGTCACCGCGACGTATGAGCTCGGAGACGGCCTGCAGGGGACGATCGGCATCATCGGTCCGAAGCGCATGGATTATGAGCGCGTCATGGACAGTCTGAAAACTGTAAGGGCTTCCCTGAACGAAGTGTTCGGTCTTCCGGAGAACCGGCAGATCCCCGGAAAAAATGAAGAAAGTGAGGCATAGGGAAAGCGTTGAGCGAAAAGAGCCGTCGTTCTGAAGAAGAACTGGAGAAAACAGAGAATTCAGAAGATATAGAGATAACAGAAGGTACAGAGAAAACAGAAACTGCAGAAGCACCGGAGACAGCCGGGTCGGAGGCGGATCCCGAAAGCGGGACGGAGCCTGCTTCCGATGAAGCGGATTCTGAACAGGAAGCCTCCGGGAAAGACGACAGTCCCCTGACCCGGGCGGAGAAAAAAGCACTCGAAAAGCTTGAAAGCGCTTATGATGCGATGAAGGACAAGCACCTGCGGGTTCTGGCGGAGTATGAAAACTTCCGCAAGCGGACAGAGCGGGAGAAAGCGGATATTTACGCTTATGCGATCCGCGACGCGATGGATAAGCTGCTTCCCGTAATGGATAACCTCGAGCGGGGCGTTTCCGCGATCCCCGAGGATGCAGAGGGAGACCCGATTGCAGAGGGGATGAAACAGATCTGCAAACAGTTTGAAAAGGCACTTGAGGACATCGGCGTTAAACCGATGGATGCCAAGGGAAAGCCGTTCGACCCGGTTTATCACCAGGCGGTGATGCATGTGGAGGACCCGGAACTGGATAAAAATGTGGTCGCAGCGGAACTGTTGAAAGGATATACATATAAGGACACGGTCGTCCGTCACGCGATGGTTTCCGTGGCAAACTGATACAGAAAATGATCAAATAGAATATACAGGCAGAGGAGATAGAGATTATGAGTAAAATTATCGGTATCGATCTTGGAACAACTAACAGCTGTGTGGCAGTTATGGAAGGCGGCCAGCCCACTGTCATTGCAAATTCCGAAGGCGCAAGGACGACACCTTCCGTCGTGGCTTTTAAGGACGGCGAGCGTCTTGTCGGCGTGCTGGCAAAGAACCAGGCAGTGACAAATTCCGCCAATACGATTTCTTCCATCAAGAGAAAGATGGGAACCAGTGAAAAAGTGACAGCCGGCGGCAAGAGCTATACACCGCAGGAGATTTCCGCCATGATCCTTCAGAAGCTGAAGAAGGATGCGGAGGCTTATCTCGGAGAAACCGTCAATGAAGCGGTTATCACCGTACCGGCATATTTCAACGATGCGCAGCGCCAGGCGACCAAGGACGCGGGCAAGATCGCAGGGCTCGAAGTAAAGCGTATTATCAATGAGCCGACAGCAGCAGCCCTGGCATACGGCCTTGATAATGAGAGCGACCAGAAAATTATGGTTTACGACCTCGGCGGCGGCACATTCGACGTTTCCATCATCGAGATCGGTGACGGCGTGATCGAAGTGCTCGCGGTTAACGGCGACAGCTACCTCGGCGGCGATGACTTTGACAACGCACTGACGAAGTACATGGTCGACGAGTTCAGGAAGAAGGAAGGCGTGGATCTTTCACAGGATCCGATGTCCCTCCAGAGAATCCGTGAGGCGGCTGAGAAGGCGAAGAAGGAACTGTCCAATGCGACGACAACGAACATCAACCTTCCGTTTATTACTGCCGTAAATAATGTGCCGAAGCATTTCGATATGGACCTGACACGCGCCAAGTTCAACGAGCTGACACATGATCTTGTCGAGAGAACCGTAACACCGGTCCAGAAGGCGCTGTCTGATGCAGGCCTTACGGCAAATGACCTGACAAAGGTTCTCCTTGTCGGCGGATCTACAAGAATTCCGGCTGTTCAGGACAAAGTCCGTGCGCTGACCGGCAAGGAACCCAGCAAGAACCTGAATCCGGACGAATGTGTCGCACTCGGAGCATCCATCCAGGGCGGCAAGCTCGCAGGCGATTCCGGTGCCGGCGACATCCTGCTTCTCGATGTCACCCCGCTGTCTCTTTCCATCGAGACACTTGGCGGCGTTGCGACAAGGCTTATTGAACGCAATACGACCATCCCGACAAAGAAGAGCCAGATCTTCTCGACAGCCCAGGACAACCAGCCGTCCGTCGAGATCAATGTCCTGCAGGGCGAGAGACAGTTCGCAAAAGACAATAAGTCCCTCGGACGCTTCATGCTGGACGGCATTGCGCCGGCGAGACGCGGTGTTCCCCAGATCGAGGTTACATTTGACATCGATGCGAACGGCATCGTGAGTGTCTCCGCGAAGGATCTCGGAACGGGCAAGGAACAGCATATCACGATTACGGCGAGCTCCAATATGTCGGATGCCGATATCGACAAGGCTGTGAGAGAAGCACAGCAGTATGAAGCGGAAGACAGAAAGCGCAAGGAAGCTGTCGATACGAGAAATGAAGCGGACAGCATGGTCTTCCAGGTAGAAGATGCCATGAAGAATGCCGGTGACAAGCTGGATCCGTCCAGCAGGTCCCAGGTAGAGGCGGATCTGCAGGAACTGAAGGATCTGCTCGCAAAGAATCCGGATGCAGCCTCCATGACGGATGCGGATGTTGACGCGATGAAAGCGGCAAAAGACAAGATGATGGGCAGTGCCCAGAACCTGTTTGCAAAGATGTATGAGCAGACACAGGGAGCAGGCCCGCAGGGCGGAGCCGGCACATCATCTTCAGGTAACGGCGACGACGATGTAGTGGACGCAGACTATACAGAGGTATGACGGAACTGAGGGAGCATTTGAGTGCACGTATATCTGAACAATCAGTATGACAGATGAACGACAGAGGCTGCTGCACAGGATTTATGTGCAGCAGCCCTTTGGGCGTCTGCCGGAAAACATGAGCGGGACAGAAAGATGGCGGATAAAAGAGATTATTACGAAGTGCTTGGCGTCTCAAAAGATGCCACTGAGGATGCGCTGAAAAAAGCGTACAGAAAGCTGGCAAAAAAGTATCATCCGGATGTTAATCCGGGCAATGCCGAAGCTGCGGAGAAGTTCAAGGAAGCTTCGGAGGCGTATACCATTCTCAGTGATCCTGAAAAAAGAGCACAGTACGACCAGTTCGGTCATGCTGCCTTTGAACAGGGCGGCGGGTTCGGCGGCTTTGATTTCAATGCGTCGAATATGGGGGACATTTTCGGCGATATTTTCGGAGACCTGTTCGGCGGCGGCAGGCGGTCCAGAGGAACTTCGGCAAACAGCCCCATGCGGGGAGCAAATGTCCGGACTTCTGTCAGTATTTCTTTTGAAGAAGCTGTTTTCGGCTGCTCGAGGACCCTGGATCTGAATCTGCGCGAAACCTGCGGGACGTGCGGAGGAAGCGGCGCAAAACCGGGGACGACTCCGGAAACATGTACCAAGTGCCGCGGCACGGGACGAATCATAACGACGCAGCAGTCGATTTTCGGCATGATCCAGTCCGAGACTGCCTGCCCGGAATGCAGGGGAAGCGGTAAAATTATTAAGGATAAATGCCCGGACTGCAAGGGAAGCGGTTATGTCATGAAGCGGACAAAGCTGAATGTCGATATCCCTGCGGGGATAGACAACGG
>CACZTA010000018.1 GCA_902783935.1 uncultured Lachnospiraceae bacterium
GCAGTCCCGGGTTGGCCAGAAATCTCTTACTCTTCATCTTTTTTCTGTCCTTTCCGGATTCTTATCTTTCTGTCATCCCTCGTCCGCGCGGTCCCCTTCTGGATCTGGTGCAGCTGTTCTCTGAGGCCGCTGGCTGTCACTCCGGTCGTCAGCACCCCGAGATGTGCGTATGAAACACGCCCCGTCTCTTCGGAGACGATGATCGTAAATGCATCGCTCTCTTCACTGATCCCGAGACCGGCCCTGTGCCGCGTCCCGTATTTCTTATTTATTTTTGCATTATCCGAAAGCGGCAGATAGCAGGTCGCGGATGCGATCCGGTCGCCTCTCAGGATGACCGCCCCGTCGTGAAGCGGCGTATTATGTTCGAAAATATTGACCAGCAGCTGACTTGAGATCTCTGCGTCAAGCTCAATGCCGGTGTTAACATAATCCGTCAGGAGGATGTTCTGCTCGATGACGATCAGCGCACCCGTCCTCACTTCGCTCATTTCATTTACCGCCCGCACGATTTCCGAGATCGTCCTGTCGGAGAAGCGTTCTCCCCTGTCCTGTCCCGTATCGAAAGGAAGCAGGCTTGCGATCAGGCTCCTGTTTCCGAGCGATTCCAGCGCCTTCCGGAGCTCCGGCTGAAAGATGATCACGATCGCCAGCAGGGCAATCGAGGCAAGTCTCGACGAGATCCACAGGATCGCCGACATCTGGAAAATCGACGCGATGACGATAAAGATGACGACGATCAGGATTCCCTTCAGCAGCGTATAGGCGCGCGTCCGCTGAATCCACGCCATAAAGAAATAAATCAGGAAGGCAATAATCAGGATTTCAACAATATCAATCACCTGTATTTTCGGAAAATACAGATTCGAAAGATAAGCTCTGATCTGATTAAGAATCGTAGACACGTAAAAAAGCCTCCTGTTTCGCGCACTTATCGGTATTTTACCATAAGCGCAACATTAAGTAAACCAAAATACAGGCATTCCCGGCGTCTCCGTGCGGCTCAGTTTTCCGCCGTGTTTTCTCCCCCGATACACAGTGTCAGGAAGAAAACCTGTAAAGCGCCTGCTTTCAGCAGTGTCCCGGCACACGCATCCACCGTGCTGCCGGTCGTATAAATATCGTCAATGAGCAGAATCCGTCCCGGTACGGCTTTCCCGCGCGCGCACCTGAATGCGCCCGAGAGATTCCTGCGCCGGTCCTCCGCACCGAGCTTTTTCTGCGCCTTCGTCCTCTCCTCTCTCAAAAGCAGGTCCCGGACGAGGGGAATCCCGCTGCCCTCCGACAGAGGGGCTGCCAGAAGCTCTGCCTGGTTATAGCCTCTCTCCGCGAGACGGGCCGCATGTACGGGAACCGGGATAAGCGCATCCGGCTTCCACAGTGCAAGCAGGTCCCTCGAGCTCTCAAGCATCAGCTTTCCCAGTGTCTCCCCGTACTCCTGCCTGCCCTTATATTTAAAATAAGCGACTGTGCTCCGCATGACATCGTCATACCGGAAAATGCCCGCGCCCTGCGTATAAAGGTGCCGGACCTGCATGCAGTCGCTGCAGAGAACCTGCCTGTCTGCGACGGGTTTCCCGCATTTCCTGCATCTGGCGGAGGTGATCACCGGGAGCTTTTTCCTGCATTCCCCGCATATTCTCCGATCGCGCGGGGCGATCCCGTGGCAGACAGGGCACCGGCGCGGATAGAGCAGGTCAAGAAGGTCTTCCTTCAGGGAATGTCCCCGCATAATTCACGGATCCTTTCGTCAAGCGATGTAAACCGTTCATGCTCCGTCCTGTTTGCGATCATCTCATTGACGGTCTTTTCGGATCCGAGGATCACGACACAGGACCTCGCCCTGGTGACAGCGGTATAAAGCAGGTTCCTGGTCATCAGCATCGGCGGTCCCGAGAGGAGCGGCAGCACCACGGCCGCATACTCGCTTCCCTGCGCCTTATGAATCGTGACTGCCCAGGCATGTTCCAGATCCGGAAGCGACGCAAACGGATAGCTGACGATCCTGCCTTCATCAAATTCGATTTCCATGACGGACGCAAATTCGTCGATATCCCTCACGATCCCCATGTCCCCGTTGAAGATCCCGCTGCCGCTGTCCGTCGGAATCCCGTACCTGCCGCGGATTTCCCACTCCAGCTGGTAATTATTCCTCGTCTGCATCACTTTGTCACCGGTCCTGAAGATGCGGTCCCCGGATTCCTTCTCCGCTTTTTCATCTGACGGAGGGTTCAGGTACCGCTGCAGGACGGCATTCAGCCGCTCGACTCCGAGAGGCCCTTTCTTCATGGGGGCCAGCACCTGGATATCGGAAGGTTCCGCATGAACATAGCGGGGCAGCCTTTCGCGCACGAGTCCGATGATCCCGCTGATGATCACGGACGGATCGTCTCTCTCAAGGAAGAAAAAATCCCTGCTGCTGTTATCCGGGACAAAACGCTCCCCCCGGTTTATGCGGTGCGCGTTCATGACGATATCCGAGGTCTCCGCCTGTCTGAAGATTCTCGTGAGGCGCACACACGGGAACGCCTCTGAAGCGATCATATCCCTTAAGACGCTTCCCGGCCCGACGGACGGCAGCTGGTCCGCATCACCGATCAGGATAAGCCTGGTTCCCACTGCCACGGCGCTCAGGAGGGCATGCATGAGAAAAATATCGACCATCGACATTTCATCTATGATAATGACATCCGCCTCAAGCGGATTTGATTCGTTCCGCTCAAAGCGCACATCTCCGGGCGTATCCCCGACCATGGAACTGATTTCGAGCATTCTGTGGATCGTCGACGCTTCATATCCCGTCGTTTCCTGCATCCGCTTTGCCGCCCGCCCGGTCGGGGCAGCAAGCAGTACGCTCATCTTCCTTTTCCGGAAATACCGGATCAGCTCATTGATCGTCGTCGTCTTTCCCGTGCCGGGACCTCCCGTCAGGATCAGCAGGCCGTTCGTCACCGCCGTCGATACAGCGAGCCGCTGTTCTTCCCCGAGGACGATCCCGCTGTTTTTCTCCATCTCACGGACTGCCCGCTCCGCCTCATCCTGCGATTCCCCGGTCGGTATGCACAGATCAGCCAGCATGCGGGCCGCATTCAGCTCGAGGTAATAATAGCTGCCGGAATAGACGATTCTGCCGCCGTCCTTCCTGCGGACCACGATCCGGTGTTCCATCGCCAGGTCCCCGAGAACCCCGCCGGCCTCTTCTTCACTGACCTGCAGAAGCGCGGACGCCCGCCTGAGAAGGAGCGGCTCCGGCAGATAGACGCTTCCCTCCGCGAGTGCAGCCCCCAGCACATAGAGCACGCCGCTCCCGATCCTGTACGGCGAACAGGCGTCAATTCCCGCCTCCGAGGCGATTCTGTCCGCCGTGAGGAATCCGACGCCTTCTATATCTTCCGCCAGCCGGTACGGGTTTGTGCGGAGGACGTCATAGAGCTCCTCCCCGTATTCCCTGTAAATCATCAGGGCCAGACGGAGGTTGATGCCGTACTCCGCGAGAAACAGCATCGCATTCCGCATGCCCGCCTGTTCTGCCGCATACTCCGCGATTTCCCTGGCTTTTCTCCGGCTGATCCCCTTTACTTCCGCGAGCCGCTCCGGTTCCTCCTCAAGAATCCGGAGTGCATCTTCCCCGAAGCGCTCCACGATCCTTTTCGCGAGCGTTTTCCCGATGCCCTTTATGGCGCCGGATCCGAGATAC
>CACZTA010000019.1 GCA_902783935.1 uncultured Lachnospiraceae bacterium
GCCGGAAAAACGACCGCCTTCAATGTCGTCACCGGGGTCTATCCGCCGACGAACGGCGCAGTCTTATTCGAGGGCAAGGTGATCGTACAGAATCATCCCCGCGGAAAAATGACAAAACTGTATACCGGGGGAAATGCGGACAAATATAAGGAAATTACCGAACCGACCCCGGACAGGATTACGAAGCTCGGGATCGCCCGGACCTTCCAGAATATCCGTCTTTTCAAGAGCCAGACCGTCTTTGAAAATATCCTGATCGCCCAGCATATGCGGCGCACAAGCAATCTTTTCTCGGCGACGCTGCATTTAAACGGCGCGGAGGAGAAGCAGATGCGTGTGGAGGCGGAGCGCCTGCTCAGTATTCTGGAACTCGGCGATGTGCGCGACGAACTGGCTACCGCCCTCCCGTACGGCAAACAGCGACGCGTGGAGATCGCGAGAGCACTTGCGACAAAGCCGTCCCTCCTGCTCCTCGACGAACCGGCTGCCGGCATGAATCCGCAGGAAACACTCGAGCTCACCGAATTTATCGGCCGGATCCGTGATGACTTCAATCTGACTATTTTCATGATTGAACACCACATGGATCTCGTGATGGAAATCTCCGACCGCGTCTACGTACTGGATTTCGGCAAGCTGATCGCGAGCGGAACGCCGGAGGAAGTACAGAACAACCCGCATGTCATCAGTGCGTATCTGGGGGTGCAGGAAGATGAGTAATATTCTTGAAGTGAGAGATCTGCAGGTCGCCTACGGCGGCATCCAGGCAGTAAGAAATATCAGCTTTGACGTAGCCGAGGGAGAAGTTGTCACCCTGATCGGCGCAAACGGCGCGGGAAAAAGCTCCACCCTCCGCTCCATCGTCGGCCTCGTCAGGCCCGCCTCCGGCAATATCATGTTCAGGCGCCAGGAGCTGAACGGCATGCACACCGAAGATATCGTCAAGAAGGGCATCACGCTTGTCCCCGAAGGCAGACGGGTCTTCGTCAACCTCTCGGTCTTTGAAAATCTCCGGATGGGCGCATACATGCGGGATGACGTTCTCGACGAGGACATCAACTGGGTCTATGACCTGTTCCCGAGACTGAAGGAGCGCTCCTGGCAGAGCGCCGGCACCCTGTCCGGCGGCGAGCAGCAGATGCTCGCGATCGGGCGGGCCCTCATGAGCCGCCCGAAACTGATCATGATGGACGAGCCGTCTCTCGGACTTGCTCCCCTTGTTGTCCAGGGCGTCTTCGACATTATCCGTGAAATCAACAAACAGGGCGTCACGATCCTGCTCGTCGAGCAGAATGCCAACATGGCCCTGAAAGCCGCGGATCACGCCTACGTCATGGAGACCGGCCGGATCACCATGACCGGCACCGGCGCGGAACTCGCGGAAAATGAAGAAATCAAAGAAGCCTATCTCGGAAAGAAAAAGGCGAAAAAAACGCCGGCTCCCGCACAGGTTCCGGCTGAATAAAGTGTCTCTTATACCCCGTGTCCTCATATGGCCGCGGGGTATTTCTTTCTGCTTTTTTCTGATATTATAATATATAGCATCCATGCCAGTAACAATTCGAGTCCGCGGAGGATGAACAGATGAAAAAATCCAGACGGTATACAGTCTTAACCCTGATCATCATTCTGATTCTGATGGTCCCGGTGCTGGGCGTTCTGACCCTGAACGAAGCAGCTTTTTTCTCTGAAGAAATCCTGACAGACACAAAAGACAAAATCAGTGCGCTCGAATACCAGCTGAACCTGATGGACAGCACAAATAACCTCACCCTCGAATCAATCAGGGAAGACATGGAAAACCATCTTAAAATGATGTCGACCGCACTCGGAGCCCTCATCAAAAAAAATAAATACACCGGTCCCCGCACGTTTGACGGCGGTGCCGTCGCTGAGATCCGGAACGGAGAAATCATACTTCCCGATGAGATTTCGGACCCGTTCCGGAATACCATACTCGAAGCACTTACAAATGATCCGGGAGACAAGTCGGTACTGGATAAAATAGTCATGCTCTCTGATGAAGAAGCAGAAGCCGCCGGCTTTACCATAGAAAATGACGAAGATGAACAGCCCGTCGGACAGGACACCGGAAACGGCATGCTCCTTAATCAGGAGCCCGGAATCAGCCCCGGGGAAGAGGAAGAGATCGAAGAAACCGCTGCTATAGCTGTAATATCTTATATGCAGTTTGCCCCCGGTTTCTATTATGTGGAATGGACGGATTACCAGGTATATGCGAACTACTTTGACAAGCACGCGGATTATACGAAGATCTTTTCTGCCGTAGAAGAGGCTTACGGCGGAGGTATTCTTTTCTTCACCAATGATGATGAAGATCTGACACTGTTTTACGGCTCAGAGGTTTTCAGCGGCTGCAGGTCTGCGAAAGAACTGGGCATCACAAAGGAATTTATCGACGCCCGTGAAACGGTGCTCCGGATAGACAGAACAACGTATTTATGTTCTTATCTGGAATCGTCCCTGCTTCCCGAATATTTCACGCTCATGATCCTTCAGCCGACAAAAGACCTCCGGCTTCTTTCTGCCGTCAGAAGCCTGTTTGCTGTCGGCGCCATCGCGATTGTCCTGATTCTGACAGCGGTTTATCTGCTCTCTGTCCGGAGTTTTGTCGCGGAACATATACTTGATGAAGAACAGAAAGAGCTGTATAAGCCGTACCGCCTGCGCCGCCGCATCACTGCAGTCGGGATTGCGGGCTGTATCCTTGTTTTCATTTTTGCTGCCTTTATCAATACGGTCGGCCGTCTCAGGGATGATACAGATGCCGGAAACCAGAAACTCCGCATCCTCAATACACAGATCCGGGAAAATGCAGATACCGCCACCAGGGAATCCATTCAGGCAGAAGAAACCTGGTATGTGCATTACGCAGAGCGCCTTGTTTCCCTGATTCAGGACCGGCCGGAGCTCGGCGAACCGGATATGCTCCGGAAATACTGCAGTGACCTGAATGTCGACTATATAACATGGTATGATAATAAAGGAAACGAAAAAGCCTGCAGCAGCGGCTACTCCGGCCTGCGTCTCGGAAACGGGCAGGGCGCTGACAGCGCCGATTTCAGGCGTCTTAAGAACGGCGTGCCCTCCATCGTCCATCCCCCCTCGGAAGATCCTGTGACCGGGCTCGAGAGACAATATATCGGCGTCTCCTTCCCGTCCTCATCCGCCACGGATCTGCATGAGTCGCTCATTCTGGCACTCGACCCGGAACGGACGAGGCGGACCGTCAATGCATATGAAATTAATAAACAGATCGGATTATTTACAGAAGACGCTGAGTTCTGCTTTATCGCTGACGAAGACACCGGAACCATCCTGTACGCAGATGACGAAAAAATGCTCGGCAGCACAGTCATGGATCTCGGCCTTCAGGAGAAAAGTCTCCGGGACGGTTTCCTTGATTTTGCGGCAGTAAACGCTGTCCCCTGCTTTGTAAATACCTCCGAGTACGACGGCTGGGTCTATTACTATGCCGCCCCGCAGTACAATCTGTTCAAAAACGCCTTTATCTATGGCGGAAGCGCTCTTCTGTGCTTTGTTATCCTGTTCACTGTCCTCACCGTGATTTTGCTGAGGGGCTATACGGATGAAGAATACGAAAAATGGGCGGTCGTCGGTAAACCGGCGGTCAGAGGTTCCGTCGTCACGATTATCGCTCCTGACGGCACCAGCCGGAGAACCGTAGATCCGTCCCGGCGCTGGTCCTTCACGACAAACCGCTGGGCAGACCGCTTTCCCGAAGAAAAAACCAGAAGCGTCTTCATGATCCTGCTGCTGATCACCGTCCTCCTGACCGCCATCAGGCTGAACTACGGGGCAGGCGGCGGGGCAGAAAGAGACAATATCACAAACTTTATCGTCTACGGAAAATGGATGCGCGGCATCAACCTCTTCGCGTTATGCGCTTCCCTGATTACCTGTTCCGCAGCGTTCGTCATCTCATTTTTCAGCAGGCGTTTCCTGCAGCTGATCAGCGGATTTACGGGCAGCAAGGGAGAAACGGTCTGCCGGCTTCTGTACGATTTCATCCAGTACCTGCTTGTCTTCGTCTGCCTGTACTACATTTTCGGCTACATGGGAATCAACACAAACGCGATCCTTGCTTCGCTCGGGCTCATCACACTGGCACTGACGCTCGGATCGAAAGATATGGTGACAGATATCATCGCAGGTATTTTCATCGTGTTTGAAGGCGAATTCCAGGTCGGCGACATCGTAGACGTCGGCGGTTACCGCGGAGTTGTCCAGGAAATCGGGGTGCGCTCCACAAAAATCATCGGCCGGGGCGACAACGTCAAGATCATCGGCAATCAGGATATCAAAAACGTCATAAACCTCACGCGGCTGAACTCCTGGGTCCCGCTTGAAATCCGTGTGGGAATTGACGAACCGCTGGAAGAAATGGAAGAAATGCTGGGACGTGAGCTCCCGAAAATCGGAAGCCGCTATAAGGAGATTATCAGCGGTCCGCTTTACAAAGGCATCATCGCTCTCGGCGGCGGTACCATGACGCTGTCGATCATCACCGAATGTAAAGAAGCTGACTATCATGAAGTCCAGCGCATCATCAGCAAAGAGATCCGGGCGCTGTTCCTCCGCGAAGGGATTCAACTCAAGTGAACAGCTGCGCAGCTCATTTATAATTAATGATGGCCAGTCCGGCCAGGCACACCGCCACCCCGAGCAGCTTATTCCACGTCAGTGCCTCGTGATAAAGCAGAAAACCGACAAATATCAGCACAACCGCCAGAAATGAACTCTGCACGACAGATGCCGTGCTGACCTGCCAGCCGTTTTTATACGCGTAAATAAATCCCACTTCAAGGCCGATAATGACAATTCCGAGGACAAACGGCGCCCAGTTCAGTTTTCCGTATTCCCTGACGAGGTTCCCGCCCCTGCTGCTCAAAAAAAAGAAACCCGCGCTCGCTGCTGCGGCCACCAGGTAGGTGACCGTCAGGGAGGCAAACGGGTTCAGGCCTCCGGGAAGTGCTTTCGCGCAGATCTGATATACCGTGTTAGACAAAACAACCAGTGCAATCGGCCAGATATAATTAATCATCATAAACCTCCTGATAAAAAGCAATGCCGTCCTCGACAACTTCGTTCCAGACGGCATTCATTGCTTTTATATCTTTTTTTCATATTGACTGATGATCATCTCTTCCTCTCACAGAACCTTGTCACCCCAGGCTTTGAGATCTGCTGCAGATGTCTTCCCCGACAGCCTCTTTCCTTCCGCGACCGTCGCGGAACCGGCCAGTGTCTGTATGTTCTCTGCTGCTTTTCCGAGCCCGCTTCCGCC
>CACZTA010000020.1 GCA_902783935.1 uncultured Lachnospiraceae bacterium
CCGCAGTCTGCCAGAGCGATCTGGTCTCCCTCCGGTCCCTCAAAGCCGGGGATTTCCGTCAGGGCAAAAATGGAAGGCACATCCACGCCGTCCTGCATGCCGATGGTCTGCTGGGCAGCGATCAGGACGTCGCCGGTGGTATTGACGTGACCGCAGAAAGTGCAGTCCACATCGCCCGCTGCTTCCATGATCATCGCATAGTACATGGGATTCTTCATTTTGCGGCGTGCGCCTTTTTCGGAGAGCATCAGCTTGGGGTAGTTCATATAACGCGCGATGACCGCGTCGCGGACTGCTTCGTCTGTCGTGTCCACGATCTCCATGCCTTCCAGCGAGACGCCCGTGCGGGCAGCAGTCTCACGGATTACTGCGGGATCGTTTACCAGCACGGGTGTGCCGATTCCCTCGTCCAGTACTTTTCTTGCGGCCAGGAGCGTCCTGTCGGCCTCGCATTCAGGAAGCGCGACTCTCCTGGGGTTTTGTTTTGCTTTCTCTATCAGGGTTTCAATAAGACTCATTTTGTAAGTCTCCCTTCTTGTCTGTTAATCACTTAATTCGTTTCCGCTTTCTCCCTCCAGCACCGCGAACGCCACTGCATACGGTGTGTTGTAAGACAGGGAGAGATGGATCCTCGTCACGCCCATAGACAGGGCTCTCTCCTTCGCATTTCCATGGAGATGAACGGAAGGAGCGCCGTTTTCCAGGGTGAGGATTTCCATCTCCGCCCCCTTTTTCGGGGCGCTGTCCGGTAAAGGGCCTGCCGCCGCATATAAGGCTTTAAACAATGCTTCCTTGGCGGCGAAGCGGGTGGCATAATAGGCGGTGCTGTCCTGCCGGGCTGCCGCTTCCTTCTGTTCTTTTTGGGAATAAGTCCTCAGAAGGAACGGATCGGAAGGGGCCAGCGAACACTCTCCGAGAAGCTGCATATTCAAGATGTCTGTCCCGATTCCCAGGATCATGTCAGGCCCCCCTTTCCGTTTAAACCGGCCGGTTCCGGACAGGACGGGCACCGCGGCGGTTTACTTTATTATCTGTAGACGTAGTCCCCTGCCTTATACTTGGGCGGAATCACCGGCACCTGGATGAAGGAAGCGTATTTGCCGCCTGTGTAGATCAGCTGTCTGCCGTGATTGTCGGTATCCCATGCCAGCGGCTCGAACCAGCCTTCACGGATGTAGCGTCCGGCGATCTGCACGCGGAGCTTTTCTCCCTTGTGGAAGATGCGGGAAGAAGGAACGATTTCGATGTCAACGGGAACGATCTCGCCCGGCTGGACTTTCAGCTCTCTCTTGTGTGCCATAACCGGCTGAACCAGCTCGCCCTTGACATACTGGGACTCGGCTTTGCTGAGCTCTCTGTGGGAGATGCGGCACTTGCCCCATGCGCCCGGATGCGGCTCGTTGAGGGTGAACCACGGGATCCAGTTGCCGTCGGCGTCTGCCTTCTGGATGTTGACGAACATATCCATGTCGTTGTAGGACTCTGCCGCAACAAACAGGTGCAGATAAGCATATCCGGTCAGCTCTGTGTCCTCGTTGAAGGTCATATCAAACTCGACCTGCTCTGTATTGCCGTCGTAGCCGACCATGGATTCAACAGAGACCGGCGCGTCATGCATGGTCAGATTCTTCGGATCTGAAGCATCGAAGTAGAACTTCTTGTACTCGGTTCTCTTCAGCGGGAATTCGTTCTCAGGCCTGCGGACCTGGTAATCGCAGTCATAGGCGTCCATGACGTCGATTCTGACTCTCGGAGTCATTTCCCAGCCGTTGTGGATGTCCTTGAGGTAGCGGTCATAGAATCTCTTGAGATCCTCGAGGTTCTCCGGTGTATAGGTATCCGGCCATTCGAAGTCCCTGTGAGCCCTCATCCATTTCCTCTTGGTCTTTGCCTTGCGGAAGGCCTGGAAGGAGCCTCTCAGATGGAAGTGAGAGAAACCTGCAGTCTGGTAGACAGCGCAGGTGACCTTGGAGAAATCGGGTCTCTTGTCTTCCCAGTATCCGTTCATCAGGGGGTACTTCACCGCCATATCGACCTGGCTGTCCACGCCGCCGGTTCCCGTGACCTGTGCAGAGATGAACTTATTGAAAGAAAGTGCCGGAACACCGCCCTCGTAGAAGGATTCGCGGTAAAGGTCTGTCGTGGATTCCCA
The DNA here is from genome assembly GCA_902783935.1 of uncultured Lachnospiraceae bacterium. Classification (GTDB taxonomy): domain Bacteria; phylum Bacillota; class Clostridia; order Lachnospirales; family Lachnospiraceae; genus Chordicoccus. The sequence continues at coordinate 2,153 of CACZTA010000020.1, forward strand.
TGGAGCGATGCACTCCAGGTGCGGCGGCTGCATGGAAGCGATGCCCCACTGATGCATGGCGACACCGGAGTTGCCGGACATGCCGACCTTGCCGTTGCACCACCACTGCTGTGCAGCCCATTCGACGAAGTCATAGCCGTCTTCTCTGTCCTGATGCGTGAACATATGGACATTGCCCTCGGAATGGCCTGCGCCGCGTACGTCGACATTGGCGACAACGTAGCCGTTGTAGCACCAGTACAGCGGATCGGGGGATTCGAATTTGGCGAACTTGGAGACAGTGTGAGGCGGAACGCCCATGATCTGCCATTCGCTCATGCCCTCGCCGGGGCGCTTGCCGAACCAGGACCAGGAGACGATAACGGGATACTTCTGTGTTGTGTCAGCGGGACGATAGAGGTCGCAGTAGATGGTAACGCCGTCTCTCATCTTGACGGGCACATCCTGGTCGCACATGACACCTGGCGCACACTCATAAGTTCTCTGCTTGAACTCGGGGCAGAAGCCCTGGCCCATTCTGGCCATGGGATCTTCGGAGGCGGAGAGGTCAACGCTGGGATCTACAGCGGTGGGTTTTCTTGCCACCATATAAACAGCTTCGAGTTCCTCTCCCTTGAAGGTCTCCTTCAGGGTGAAGCGCTCTCTCATAGCCAGCTCATCGTCGTGATCAGACTTGGCAGAACCGGTTTCGGCAGGTGCTGCCGCTGCTGCGGGCGCTGCTGCAGGAACTTCCGCGGGAGCTTCTTCAGCTGCTGTACCGAGCTCTTCTCCGAGGCACTCTGTGATCACATAATCGACAGCTTCGCCGACGGTTGCCTGACGGCGGAACTCCATGTAGGGAATCTCAATGTCAAATTCATCCTCCAGGAAAGTCGTGATCTGGGAATACTGTACGGATTTAGCGTTGAAATCCTCTGCAAAACGCTTCTCTCTCGTGATGCTTTCTGCAGGAACGCCGAAAAGACCGGAAGCTCTCTCTGCCAGTTTGGCCAGTACTTCTTTCTGTCTTTCGTTTTCACCGGCTGCAGCGGGGGCTTCTGCCGGAACTGCAGCGTCAGAAGCTTCTTCTCCCGCATCAAAAGACTCGCCGAGGCACTCTTCTACCACGAAGCGCACAGCATCTTTGAATGTGGGCTGTCTGCGGAACTCCATGTAAGGAATTTCGATGTCGAATTCGTCTTCAAGGAAGGTAGTGATCTGGGAATACTGTACGGACTTTGCGCTGCAGTCTTCCACAAACCGGGTATCTTCCGTGAGATCTTCCTGCTTCTTGCCGAACAGCTGGGCAGCGCGCAGAGCAAGCTTCTCGAAGACTTCCTGACTGATGCTCATAAATGTTTCCTCCTTTTGATTTGTGTTTTTAAACAAAGTGGAAATGGTGACGGTTTCCATTCTGTTTTTTTATATAACAAGGTCTAAAACCTTGCTGTTTACGGGAATATCATATAATATTGATTTAGCCGGAACCATGTGCCGGCGTTTGAAAAAGCACCGATATGAGAGTGAATAATTGTGCTGCTGCACAAAGAACTGCCATAACAGGGGATTTTGCATCAGACAGGGGAGGAAAATATGAAGATCAGACCGTTTTTCGAGGCGTTGAATACCAGAATCCCGGCTGCGGCACTGATCAGGGACGAGGACCGGGACATCTTCAGTTTCAGGCCCGGTGCGCTGTCCGAGAGCCTGAATGACAATATTCTCTACACCGGCTTGCCGAAGCTGTTTCTTGAAAAAGACTTCAATCCCCAGGCCAATCTGATCCTGACCGCGGGGCCGAATGATCCGGATTCTGTTACCCTGGGACAAAAAAATCCGGAGGCGAACATCCTGTTCGTCTCCGGCATCACACAGACACAGCTGTTTGGATTTATTTCCGATATTTTCATGGAAGAAAACCGCTTCATGAACCGGCTGAACCAGCTCTCCGCCCTCTCGAGCAGCGGGGCAAACCTGCAGAAGCTTATAGATCTTGCGCAGAGCTTCCTGCAGTGCCCGATCGTCGTGATAGACACCAGTTACCGCGTCATCGCCATCTCTCTGGGAGAACTGCAGCATGACGAGCACAGCCTCGGCCGGCAGCAGGAGATCGGAAGCATTACGGAGCGGAATCTGTCGCGCATGAAGCGTGACAGGATCTTTGAGAAAATCCGGTCAACACCGGCGCGCATGCTGTATTCCAAAGCGCCGGACTCCGACAGCTGGTGGGTCAACATGATCATCACCGTGCACGGAATCGAAGTGGCGGAGGCGGGGATCCAGGAAACCGGCCGCAAATTCGGCCATTATGATTTTCAGTTCTTTCGCTTCCTGCAGCAGATTATCTCTATTGAATTACAGAAGAGCCGTTATTTCGACCGCAGCTTCGGCATATCGCACGCTATTTTTGTAAGAGAACTTCTGGAGAGACATTTTCTTTCTGCAGAAATCATCGAGGAAAGGGCCCGTCTCCTTGGGTGGAAAAAATATCCTTACTACTTTGTCATGACAGTTTTCTCCTCAAATCAGACGAAAAATACATCGCAAAAAAGATTTGACATATTCGTCTACCGGATTCAGTCAATCCTTTCCGGCTGCCGGTGGCGTGTAAGTGAAGAGAACCTTGTCATCCTGATTCCCCGTTCCAGCGCTTCATTTCTCTATTTCCGGAAGCTCGACGCACTGTGGGACCTCCTCAGGATCAATCATTTCCGCGCGGTCCTGAGCAACCCTTTCTCAGAATTGCAGAAGGCGTATCTGGGATACGGACAATGCCTGGAGATCGCCCGCCTGTTCGGGGTTCTGGGGGAAGAACCGCTGTTGTTTTACGCGGACCAGACGGTTCTGTGTATGGGAAACCTTCTGAGGGAAAGCCGGGATCTCCGCGCTTTCTGTCATCCCTGTATCCTGCAGATCGCTGAGTACGACCGGGAGCACGGAACATCCTTTCTTCCGACACTGCAGGAATATCTGACCAATCTTCACAACACGGCTCTGTGCGCTGAAAATCTGCACATCCATAAGAACACCCTCTATTACCGGATTAACAAGCTGTGCGACCTGTTCGATCTGGATCTGCGGGACGGAGGGCTCCGGATGCGCCTGCAGATGTCTCTGGAACTCCTGCGGCTCGGGGAGCCGGACTGGCATGGTGTTGACTGATTGGCATGAATTCAGGATAATAATAGTGATAAGGACGATAAAGCTGTGCAGTGTCCGGGCTGCGGGAAAAAGGAATTTCAGATATGGATATCAAAAAAATCGAAAGCCTTGACTTCGGGTCACTGACATCTGAAGAGGCAGGCGAACTGGGGCTCAATGCCGTGTTTCAGGAAGAAGACGGCACGTATGACTGGATTTACTGCCTGAAGATGTTTCAGAACCTTTCCATGTTCAAGTTTGTGGTGAAGATCGTTGTGATTATATACGCATTCATTATTATTACCATGCTGGTGATGACAAGAGGTTCTGACTTTCTCTGGCTGCTCGGTATTCTGGGGCTCTGTTTTGCAGGCGTGATGCTGGTTGTTCTGTTTTCGTTCTGGCTGGTAGATAAGCTCTATAAAGGCAGTTATATGCTTATTTATGAAATGAATGATACGGGCCTCACGTTTTCCCAGACAACAGACCAGGCGCAGATTACACGTGCGATCGCAGCTGCTTCGGCGGCTGTAAGCGCAGCCGGAAACAATGTCGGGGGAGTGATTTCGGGAACCGGTCTGGCGCTGAGGCCGAATTCTTATCACGCGGATTTTCTGAAAGTAAGATCAGTCAAAGGAAAGAGAAGAGATAATCTTATCTGGGTGAATACGTTCCTGCAATATCTGATGGTTTACGTTCCTGATGAAGCATATGACTTTGTCTGGACATATATTACCGAGCGGTGCGTAAATGCTAAAATTTCTCAGGGGTAATGACTGCTCCCGGGTACTGAAAACAATGATGGAAAAATGATGTAAAAACAGCGGACGGGTTGATCCTGTCCGCTGTAA
>CACZTA010000021.1 GCA_902783935.1 uncultured Lachnospiraceae bacterium
ACCGCGAGGGCCGCGAGGCCCGCTGCCGGGTGCTCAGCCGCATGCATGATCGCCGGAAATGTCATCACGGACAGCGTGACGTACGGCACGTAATAAAGAAAGGAACGGATAGTCCTGTTTTTGATCTGCCGGCGGATCAGCGTCAGGGGCAGTGCGCGCAGCATATACGACACGGCAAACATTATGAAGATATAGATGTATGTATTATGCTGCATCACCGGATACCTCCTCATCATCTGTCTGCGGGAAGAAGACTGCCGCCGCCAGCGAGATCACAACGGTCAGGATGATGATCCTCGTTCCGTCGGACAGAGCCGAAACAGCAGGCAGAATCGTAAAGAGCCAGCTGAGCAGCATGGACAGCGCCACGAGGGCGAATACGATGCGCGACTTTCTGGCCGGCGGGATAATGATGGCGATGAACATGCCGTAGAGCAGGACCCCGAGCGCGTCGACGATACTGACGGGGAGGATGCTGCCCGTGACAACGCCGAGGCAGGTGCCGAGGGCCCAGAAGGTCAGGGAGCCTGTCGCAAGCCCGTAGTTATAAAAGGGATTCAGCATTCCGTCGACCGTGACCGACGCACCGAAGATCTCGTCAGTAATAAAATAGCTGACACCGAGCCGGTGGAGCAGCGGCGTCTCCGGCGCAAGTTTCTGGCTCAGGGCGGCGGACATCAGCAGATATCTCGCGTTGACGATCAGGGTGATGACGGCCATCTCCAGATAGGGCGCAGCAGTGCGGATGACCGTGAAGCCGGCGAACTCGCCTGCGGACGCATTGCAGAGAGCAGATGCGAGCGTCGCCTGAAAGGCATTCAGGCCCGAATTTTTAGCGGCAATCCCGAGCGCAAACGATACCGAGAAATAGCCGAGGCCGATCGGCAGTCCGTCGCGCAGGCCTTTTGTAAACCATGTGAGGTTCTGTTGTTTCATAATACTGAAAAATCCTGTTCTTAAATATATACCGTTTCTAAGGTTACTATAAAAACGCCTCCAGCGCAAGGCAGTGTCGAACCGGACCGGGAAAAGGTATATAATTAATAAAGAAGAAACAAAAGGGTTCATGCGAGGACGGAGGAAACAGCGGATGGAAAAGAAATATCAGATCGATACAGCCGAAAACCGTGCCTTCTTCAGGGACGGTGCCGAAGCGCTCCTTACATTCGGACGCGCCTTTCCGTCGCCCGGGGGCGGCGCCTATTATCTGGGCGGCCGGGGAGAACCGCAGAAAGACCGGAACCGCGAGACATGGATCACCGCCAGGATGGTGCACGTATACAGTATCGGGGCAATGCTCGGGCTGCCGGACTGTGAGCGGCTCGCGGCTTCCGCGATGCTCGCATTTACGGACGGAGAACTGCGCGACCGGGCTAACGGGGGCTATTACCCGGGCGTGAGGGCGGACGGAAGCATTCTCCCGGACAAACAGTGCTATGCGCATGCATTTGTGATCCTGGCGGCCTCAAGCGCCCTGCTGGCCGGGATCCCCGGTGCGGAAGCGCTCCTCGCGGACGCGGAAGATGTTTTTCTGCGCAGATTCTGGGATGAGAAAGAGGGAATGACGCTTGATACGTGGGACACGGCATTTACGCAGGCGGACCCGTACAGGGGCCTGAATGCGAATATGCATACCGTAGAGGCATTCCTGGCGGCGGCCGATGCGGCGGGTGATGATGAGTGGCGGGCGCGGGCGGGCCGCATCATTGAGCGCGTCATCGCGTTTGCGGAAGGCAATGACTGGCGAATTCCGGAACATTATACAGAAGCCTGGGTGCCGGATCCGGAATGCAGCCGCGACCGCCCCGATGACCCGTTTAAACCCTATGGCGCGACGCCGGGCCACGGGATCGAATGGGCGCGCCTGATCACGCAGTGGGCGCTTTCTTCTCCGCGCATCGATGAAGGGAAACGGGCTTCCTGCATCAGGGCGGCAGAAAACCTGTTCCGGAAGGCCGTGGATGACGGCTGGAATGCGGACGGCGCGCCCGGGATCGTCTACACGACGGACTGGGACGGGAAACCGGTCGTCCATGACCGGATGCACTGGACGCTGGCGGAAGCGATCAATACCTCCGCCGTGCTTTTCCGGGTCACGGGTAATGAAGAATACGCGCACCGGTTCTCGGAATTTACGGAGTATCTGGATCAATGCGTCCTCGATCATGAGACGGGTTCGTGGTATCACCAGCTCGACAGGGAGAACCGGCTGCTGGAGACGGTCTGGCCGGGGAAGTGCGACCTCTATCACGCCTTCCAGGCGATGCTGATCCCGTATGCGGCGCCCTCCCTGTCGGTGGCGTCGGCCGTGAGGAGAGGAGAATTAATATGAATGCTTCCGCCCTCGGACAGCTCCTGCAGCGAGCGGAAGCAGACGAGCCGGTCTACGTCACGGACGTGCGCAGAACATTTCTTGAGGAAGGCGGGGAACCGCTGGCCGTACATTCGGTTATGTTTGACGGGACGAGCCGCTGTTTCCGTCTGCGCGTACCGGCGTGGACGTCGCGGGAAGAGAAGGACTTTGTCCTTTCGTGGATCTGCGCGGAAATCTATAACCTGCTCTCTGCTGCAGGCGCT
>CACZTA010000022.1 GCA_902783935.1 uncultured Lachnospiraceae bacterium
GCATTTGCCGCTTTCCTGATGCTTGCATCCGGCAGGAAGAAAACGGAGGCTTTCCCGCTGGTCCCGTTTCTGGCCGGCGGCTTTATAGCGGTCCATCTGCTGCAGAGATGAGGATTAATGAGAAAATGATGAAGGAGAGAAAACGCGGGAGGCATATCCGGATGCTTTCTGCGAAAGGGTCCTTTACAGTGGAACTGGCCTTGCTGATGCCTGTATTGTTCTGGGTGATCATGACGTGTGTCTGTTTCGGCTTTCACGTGCATAACAGGGCCTGCCTGCGCGCGAGGTGCGCCGAACAGGCGGTCAGCGGGAAGCAGCAGGAGCTGCCGCCTCTGTACGGGGCGGGGGAGACAGAGAGGGGCTGGAACGACAATAATGCCTTCCGGACCGTCTCGGCTTCGTCATCAACATTTATGTACGGAAGCGCGGATGCCGGGAAGATAAGGGAAGAATGCCGGTACTGCAAGGTGAAGCCGGTCCGGTTTACGAGGAAAGCACATGCCGTGATCGAACTGTCGGAAGGAGAATAAGGGATGGAAGCGGAATACCGGAGAAACCTGTCACACAGTTACCTGATTCTGAAAGAGAAGGGAGAGCGGGAGGAAGATTCCTATGAGATGAAGATCCTGGCCGCCAACCGCATTGAAGGCCTGCTTCCCGTGACCGCGGAGCATGTCAATGATGAAATCCGCTACAGGTACGATGTGTCCGGCCTGAAACCGTTTGAAGTTTTCTGTGAGCGGCGCCGCTTCAGGGCGGAAGACCTCTGCGGGATGTTCGGCGGACTGCTTGACCTGACGGAGAGCGCGGAGGCGTACCTGCTCGACGAGGCCCATCTGCTTCTTGATCCGGACTATCTGTATGTTTCATGGGACACGGGGAGGATCTGGGTCCCGTATTATCCGATGGGACACGGGTCGGTGAGACAGGGACTGACGGATATAACAGAGTACCTTCTGCGGAAGACGGGACACGGCGATCACGCCTGTGTGCTCCTGGCCTGCCGCTTTCTTCATGCCCTGCAGGAGCCTGATCTCCGGGCAGGGACGCTCAGGCAGATCCTGGAAGAAGGGCGGAGCATCGTTCCTTCTGACACGGAAGCCGGATTCGGAGAAGCGGATGATGAAGAAACCGCTTTTCTCTTTGGGGAACCGTCTGTCAGGGATGTGCGGGGCAGCATGGACTTCCCGGAGGATGAGGTCCGGGAAGGAGCTTCCGGCGGGGAACGGCGGAAAACAGGAAGGCAGTATCTGCCCGAGCGGGAGACCCTGTACCGGCTGGCTGTGCTCGGTCCGCTTGCGGCAGGCATGTACGCGGTCTGCTGCCTGCAGCGGATTGTCCTCCTGAACGGCACGGAGCAGACGGCGCTTGCCTGTGCATTCGCGGCGGCGGCAGCGGCGGGGATCCTGCTGCCGGCGCTTTTCCGGGGCGGGCGCAAAGAAAAGGCCGGCAGGGAACCGGCTTATTCATCGGAAGAGACTTTCCTCACAGAGAGGGAAGATGCATATGACCCGGACGAACAGACAGGCCTCGGCTGGTATGAAGACAGAGAGGAGCGCGAGATGATGCCCGATACATACACGGTGCCGCTCAGCGACGTGTACAGGAGGGACAGCGGAGAACTGTGGGAGCTTGTGCCTGAAGAGGGTGCGGGGACGACAGAGATTATTCCGCTGCGGGGCACGGAAATTCTGATCGGCCAGAAAGGGGGACCCGGCGACTGCGTCATAGCGGATGAGACCGTCAGCCGGATTCATGCGAGACTCTTCCGCCGGGGAGGCGTCTGGTATGTATGTGACATGAATTCCCGGAACGGAACAACTGCTGACGGAAAGAAGGCTGCGGGACTCGGGGAGATCCCTCTCGCGGAAGGGTCCAGGATCAGTTTTGCCAGATGCAGTTATGTACTTCGCAGGAAGACTCCGCCTGTGAGCGCCATAAGAAAACCGGAGGCCTGTGAGCCTCCGGCGGAAAGTATGCATTTGTCTGCGGTTACATGACCTCTTTGACGGCAGCGAGGATTTCTGCCTTCATCTCATCTGTCAGAGTTCCCGGAACCCAGGCGAGAATCGGTGCTTCTCCCTCGTAGCGGGGAATCAGGTGAATATGAAAATGGAAAACGGTCTGGCCGGCTGTCAGGCCGTTATTCTGGACGATGTTGAAGCCCTGGCAATGCATGGCTTCCGTCAGGACGCCGGCCATTTTTTTCGCCAGGATGAACGCCCTGCCGGTCAGGTCTTCCGGCATTTCATATAAATTGGCATAGTGTGCCTTCGGCAGTACGAGCGCGTGGCCCTTTGATGCGGGACCGGCATCCAGGATGACGCGGAACTCATCGTTTTCGTACAGTGTGGCAGTGGGGATTTCCCCGCCTGCGAGCATACAGAAAATACAGTCTGACATAAGTTTTACCTCTTCATTATTAAGACATTATCTATTTTACCGGTGCAATGCACCGGGTTTTATCAGGTACATCGGGACGGCCAGCAGGAAGCCGGCGGCGGCACCGGATATATGTGCCATATTGGAAACATCCGGGGTAGTAAACCCGAAGTAGAGAGAGAACAGCAGCATGACCGTCATCTGCCTGAGCGAGAGTCCCCGGACCCGTCCTTTATTGCAGAGGATGATGAACAGGAGCGCGCCCATGACGGCAAAAATCGCACCGGATGCGCCCACGGCGACGACCATGCGTCCGTGCGTGTAATAATAGTGCCAGGTGATACCGCCCGAGATGATGCCGGAGGCCAGGTAGAGAATCACGTAACGGATACTTCCGAGCATCTCCTCAAGCACGGAACCGAGCACATAAAGCATCAGCATGTTATTAAGCAGGTGGCGGATACCGGAATGCATGAAAATGGAGGTTGCGAGCCGCCAGTATTCGCCTTCTTTGATGGCCGGAACCCAGGCGCCGCCCCAGGTGATGAGGACAGACGTGTCCTGTGTGCTTCCCGATAAGACTTCTGCCAGGAAGAAAACCGCTGTATTGATGATAATGAGCGCGGCTGTCGCGCGCGGGATCTGTCTGCCCGTACCGGTCACCTCCCGTTTGTCACTCCCACTTATCGCAGAGCGAGGATATCTGGTCGGCAAATTTCGCCAGGTCTTTATTTGCCAGGCCGCGGGAAGTGGCGATGATCGCCATCAGCCGTTTCCCTGCATTTTCAAGCCGTATAAACGGTGTGGTCTTCGGCTTCGCCGAAGTTGTCAGGTCGCCTCCGGTCTTCTTTGTAAACGGGATGCCGGCCTTCTCTTCGATGCAGACATTGTTCGTCAGATCCCAGATGGTCCCTGAGTACGGAGCATATGTATCAAGGCCCAGTCTTTCTTTCAGGAGATCCGCAAAGGGGCCGACGACCTCGTCGTCACCGTGCACGACGAAGACCTTGCGCGGCTTTTTCCGGAATCCCGCGGCAAATTCGAGGAGGCCTTCCCGGTCGGCGTGGCCGGAGATGCCTTTCAGTGATTTAATCTCCGCCTCGACTTTGATTTCTTCACCGAAAAGCGTGACTTCCGTCTCCCCTTCGATGAGTGCGCGGCCGAGGGAGCCTTCCGCCTGATAGCCGACGAAGAGGATCGTGCTTTCTTTCCGCCACAGGTTGTGCTTCAGGTGGTGCTTGATCCGGCCGGCCTCGCACATGCCGCTGGCGGAGATGATGAGTTTGGGGGTCGGATCCGCGTTGATTGCTTTTGATTCGTCTGACGTCTCGGAGAGGATGAGCCCGGGGAAGGCGAGCGGGTTTTTGCCTTGTGCCAGAAGAGCGTTCACCTCGTCGTCGAGGCAGTCCGCATAATGCTCACGGAAAACGCAGGTGGCTTTTGCAGCCAGCGGGCTGTCGACATAGACCGGGAAGTCCGGATAATTCCGGACGAGGTTCCTCTCCTTGATTTCACGGATAATATAGAGCATTTCCTGTGTGCGCCCGACGGCAAACGAAGGAATGACGACGTTTCCGCCGCGGTCAAACGTCCGCTGGATGATTTCCGTGAGCGATATTGCATAGTCCGGCCGCTCCTCATGCGATCTCGTGCCGTAAGTGGATTCGATCAGCAGGTAGTCCGCCTCTTCGATCGTGCACGGGTTGCGGAGCAGCGGCTGCATCTTGTTGCCGATGTCGCCCGAGAAAACGACCTTGGTTTCTTTTCCGTCTTCCGTGACCCAGACTTCGATGGCAGCGGAGCCGAGCAGGTGGCCGATATCGTTGAAGCGGATCCGGATACCGTCGCTCACATCGAGGATCTGGCTGTACGGGCACTTGACGAAGCGGGGCAGGATGCGCTGGACATCCGGTGTCGTATAGAGCGGCTGGAAAGGAGGAAGTCCCTTCCGCACGCCCTTCCTGTTCCGCCATTCGGCTTCAAATTCCTGGATATGGGCGGAATCAAGCAGCATGATCTCGCACAGGTCGCAGGTCGCCTCCGTGGCAAAAATCTGTCCGTGGAAGCCCTGTGCCGCCAGCAGGGGCAGGAGGCCTGTGTGGTCAATATGCGCATGGGTGACAAAGACATAGTCGATGTCCCCGGCTGCGACGGGGAGGGGGACGTTTTCATAAGTGTTCCTTCCCTGTTCCATACCGTAGTCGATGAGGATATGTTTTCCTGCCGCCCGGAGATAGTGGCAGCTTCCGGTCACTTCGTGATCGGCACCTATGAACATCAGCTTCATGCGGGTTCCTCCATTGAGTTTTAGTCGCCAATATGCGATAATTCAGTACAGTTGCGAAGTGAAGTTATTCAGCGGCTGTAATTACAGTATACCACGAGGACAGAAAAAAATATGAAGAAAATTGTTCTGACGGGCGGCGGGACAGCCGGCCATGTCACACCGAATATCGCACTGCTGCCGAAGCTCCGGGAGATGGGCTTTGATATATGGTACATCGGATCTTATGACGGCATCGAGAAAAAACTGATTGCGGACTATGACATCCCGTATACCGGGATTGCCACGGGCAAGTTCCGCCGCTATTTTGACCTGAAAAACCTGTCGGATCCGTTCAGGGTCGTCAAGGGAATCCGCGAAGCGAAAGCAGCGCTCCGCCGCATCCGGCCTGATGTGGTCTTTTCAAAGGGCGGATTTGTGTCGGTCCCCGTTGTCCGCGCGGCGAAAACACTGAATATTCCGGTCATCTGCCACGAGTCGGACATGACGCCCGGGCTTGCCAACCGGATCTGCATTCCGTCCGCGACGAAGATCTGCTGCAATTTCCCGGAAACCGTAAAGGAACTGCCTGCGGAGAAAGCCGTGCTCACGGGTACGCCGATCCGGGCGGAGCTTCTCGCCGGGGACAGGGAGCGCGGAATTGCTTTTACCGGCCTCTCGGGAGAAAAGCCGGTCATCCTCGTGATCGGCGGGTCCCTCGGCGCCCAGGCCGTCAACGAGGCGGTCAGGGAGGCGCTGCCGGAGCTCCTGAAAGACTTTGAAGTAATCCATCTGTGCGGAAAAGGAAAAAAGGACGACCGGTTCGACGGGACGGCAGGCTACCGCCAGTACGAATACATTAAAGAAGAACTGCCGGACCTGTTTGCCCTGGCGGATGTGGCCATTTCCCGCGCCGGCGCGAACGCGATCTGTGAACTGCTGGCGCTCCGGAAGCCGAATCTCCTGATCCCGCTGCCGGCCAAAGCGAGCAGGGGCGACCAGATCCTGAATGCGCGCTCGTTTGAGAAACAGGGATTTTCGGTCGTCATGGAAGAAGAGACGCTGACAACGGAGAAACTGGCGGCAGCGGTAAAGGACCTTTATCAGAACAGGGAGAAGTATGCGGCCGTCATGGCGGGCAGCCGCACGACTGACGCGGTCAGCGTGATCGCGGAGCTGATTGAGGAAGTGACGGGATAATAAAAGAGGCGCCGCATTTATGCGGCGCCGGATTGAGCTGTTTATTCATGGATGGCAGTCCGGAGAGCTTTTGCCAGCTGGTCGGGACATGATGTGTACTTGAATCCGCAGCGGATTCCCTCGAGCTTGTCGATGCACTCGCGGACGGGCATCCCTTCGACGAGAGAAGCGATCCCTTTCAGGTTGCCGTTGCAGCCGCCGGTGAATTTCACACCGTGGACTTTGTCATCTGTGATATCAAATTCAATTAACTGGGAACAGACGCCCCTGGTTTTATAGACCATAATATACCCTCCTGTATTATTTTCCGAACGATAAGGAAACAGGACCGCAGCATCTCTGCTGCGGAGCGTTTGCGGGCATTATCGCATATATATAAAAAAATTTCAATCTTCCAGAAAGAAAGAAGGCACATTTAAATGGGAATCGTACTGAAAAACGTCCATATCCTTGACAGTCCGGAGAAAGAACGCACGGATGTGTATATTACCGGAAGCAGGATCTCCGCGATCGGAAAGGAGCCGCTCCGGTTTTCCGCAGATGAACAGATTGACTGTTCGCATAAGACGGTGATGCCCGGACTCGTCAACTGCCACAC
>CACZTA010000023.1 GCA_902783935.1 uncultured Lachnospiraceae bacterium
CGGTATGCTTCATTTTCTTTTGCCACAGTTTCATTCACTATCTCGCGGCACTGCTCGTCTGTCACGGTTTCCCAAAGCCCTTCGCGGGTCAGCCTTGAAGTGATAGCCATTATGCAGTTGTGGTATACATCTCCGATTTCACGGGAGGCGGCTTCGTACGGCCGTCTTTCGGTCGGCCGGAGGCCTTGTTCGATGAAGTATCTGTACGGGCAGCCCGCGTAGCGCTCAAGCCTTGAAGGGCTGAGCGAGTCATGGTCTTTGCCTCCGAGCATAAGACTTGCGAGATATGGCGGAAGCGCTTCGGTTTTGTTATCGAAACCGAGAAGCGACATATAGCCCGCGCCCCGCGCGGCTTTGTCCGGGTCACTGTCATTGTTTCCGGTTCCGCGGTACCAGTCGCGCGCAGCCATCCATACAGGATCCAGTTTGGCGCGCTTGACTGAGGCGTGTGAAAGCTCACCGGTCAGATGCCGCATGGTGCTCTCAGGTGAACCGATCAGCATATCAGCCGGGCCGCTGAAAATATCGTTTTCCGGCTCAAGGTCCGGGAAACGCTCTCTGATATCGTCCACGAGTTCTGAAGCGCGTATCTCCTTGCCGTCTGTCCCCGCGCTTGACCAGCTTATCCTCAGAATATCCGATGGCTTGGACAGATTTCTATATATCGCGAGCCTTTCTTCCATTACCCTGACGCGGTCTATGCGTCCAAGGTCGTAGCCGCAGTCCGCGAGAAACTCTATCTCGTCGGCAGCAAGGATATCGCCTTCGGGGGCAGCCTGGGGGAGGACGCCTTCGTTCGCGCCTATTATTATCACCGCGCGGACATCCGCGCTCCTTGTTCTCTGCATCGTCCCGAGCATCATGTCGTCACGGCTTGATGGGAGGATTCCGATCTCGGTGGCTTTCAGTCCTTCCTTGAGAAGATCGACGAAAGTCTCAAACTCGAACCTGACATCTCCGATTATCTCGATAATCTGATCAAACAAAGAGATCACCGCGGTCCATACCTGCAGCATGACGTTCGCGGAATCACCGAGACCTTCAGTTCGCTGCCTTTTTTCCGCCCTGCTTATCATTGACGGGACATCTAGATCTTTCTCAAGGAATGCTCTGAACGCAAGGATGAATTCCGCGTTCGTCTGGCGTCTATACACTATTTTCTCGAGCGGAACGAACACGGACATAGCGCGCTGCCTCATCATTTCGAGTTTTGCCAGTCCGTCTTCCCCGTATTCAAAAGTTCCTTTTTCAAAACGCTTTTTCCACATCATCCCATTGATGCGGTACTTGATCGCGTAGTCCTCAAGCTGCTCGGTCTCTTCCGGCGGCACCGGCGCGAATCCGGTCTTGAGCGTTCTGAAAATGTCGTCACGTCTGTAGCGCTTCCGTACCGCCTCAAGGAGCGATATAAGGAATACCGCGATCCCCGAATCAAGGATATTCCGGCGCATGTCAACAAAAAGATCTATTCCGTATTCCTCGAAGGCGCGCGCGATTATCGGAGTACGGGTTTGCTGATCGTTGCAGATGATTTCTATGTCGCTCAGACGGAAGCCTTTGTCGCGCATCAGTGACAAAGCGAACGCCGCCGCTGACTCGGCTTCTCTGTAAACATTCGCCGACTCCGAAAGGATCAGACCTTCCGGCGAGCCCTTTTCAGTCCACGGCAACACAGACCAAAGCCCCTTCTCTGCCATGCGCACTCCCGCCGGTCTCGTCACCGGGTATCCCGTGATCTCCGCGACATTCCCTGTCGGCACCCCGGCCTCGGCAGCAGCACTCCGCAGCTTGCCGATCACCTGCTTTGTAAGATCGAACAAAGCCTCATCGGCCGACATCATGTCGCACGTCATCACCACATTGGTATCCGCAGCCGCGCGCATGACCGCTGTCAGCGCGGCAAGACCTTTCGGCGAAAATGTATCAAAGCCGTATACCCAGACCGACGAACCAATTACCTTATCCGACTCCCCGAGAAGCGAGACAGCTAGGTCGCGCTTGTCTTCCGAATCGGTGAATTTACCTTCTGTTTCCTTTTCGTATTCCTCAAATATGTGAGCAATATCCGCGAGTTTTCCAGCAAGGAGCGGTCTTCCGGAGACTGTTTCCGGCATAGACCTGAGCATTTCGGGAGTCACGTTGTACTGCTTGAGCTGCGTGATGAGCTCGCTGATTTTTTCTATAAAAGCGGCAGAACCGGATTTCCCGCCGTACACCAGGAGGTCGTCTGTTTCTTCCTTAAGGATCTTGGTAAGAAGCATCTGGCGGCCGTATTTATTTATGAAAACACGGTCCGCTTCCGGACGCCCCTTGAGCGCCGCGTCGCAAAGATGCGAAATGCTGTATATATCAAGCCCCAGGAGCGAATCAACACCAAGATAGCGGAATGCTTCTTTTTCGGCTTCCACCGTGTACTGATCCGGCACGATAACAAGAACGCGGCTATTCGGTCCGTAGCCGCGCTCCCTTATTCTGTCATACATGAACTTTTCTTTGTCGACGCTCTCACGAGCGTAGTAGATGTTCAGCATTGTTTTAGAGTTGTTTGAGTTCCTCGTTTATGAACACGTCCAGATCGCCGTCCATTACTGCCTGGACATTTCCGACTTCCGCGCCGGTACGATGATCCTTTACCATAGTATACGGCTGGAACACATACGACCGGATCTGCGAGCCCCATGCGATCTGCGAGAAGTCGCCTTTCAGCTCTTTCAGGGTCTCCTTGTGCTCACGTTCTTTAAGTTCAGTAAGCTTGGCGAACAGGATGCGCATAGCGACTTCCCTGTTCTGATGCTGGCTTCTCTCGTTCTGGCACGTAACAACGATGTTCGTCGGAAGGTGTGTTATTCTTATGGCCGAGTCGGTTTTGTTTACATGCTGGCCGCCAGCGCCGCTCGATCTGTATGTGTCTATCCTTATGTCTTCAGGATCGATCTCGACCGAGAGATCTTCTTCTATCTGCGGCATTACCTCGATTGACGCGAAAGAAGTCTGTCTTTTTCCCGCTGCGTTGAACGGTGAAATCCTGACAAGTCTGTGGACTCCCTGCTCATTCTTGAGATAACCGTAAGCGTTTTCGCCATTCACAAAGAAAGTTGCGCTCTTGATTCCCGCCTCGGTATCGTCCTGGAGGTCGACCATCTTGACATCATACTTCTTGCGCTGCGCCCATCTCGTGTACATCCTGAGGAGCATTTCAGCCCAGTCCATCGCTTCCACACCGCCGGCTCCGGCATGCACCGTCACGATAGCGTCATTGTGATCGTATTTTCCGTTCAGCAAAGTCTCGAGTTTGAAAGATTCGACTCTTTTCTTGTAATCATCGAAACTCTCGACTATGACAGCGCCTTCGTCCTCGTCGTCCATCTCTTCCGCGATCTCGATAAGCTCGTCCATCTCATCGATGCCGGCTTCGAGTTCTTCATACGCTTTAATTTTGGAATCGATGCCGCTCTTTTTCTTGAGAACTGCCTGGGCGGATTCCGGATCATCCCAGAATCCGGGTTCCATCGTCTTTTTCCCCAGCTCTTCGGATTCCTCGCGGAGACCGTCTATTTTCAACGATTCTCCAAGCTCTGTCAATGTATTTTTCAGTGACGGCAGTTCCTGCCTCACCGGATCAAGTATCAGCATATTTATACCTCTACGCGCGTCTTTCGGCTTCCAAATCTTTATTCATGCAGCAGTTCTTGTATTTCTTTCCGCTTCCGCACGGGCAGGGATCATTCCTGCCGACCTTGGGACGGTCTCTTCTGAAAGTCTCTTTCCTTGCTTCCCTGTCGGGCACTTTCATCTGCTGTTCAGGCATATTGCCTGTCAGGTCGGATGTATCATCCACGAACTCGCTCTTGGTCTCGCCCGTGATCTTAGTCTCGCGGCGGCGCGACGTGTCGGTCTTGACCGTCACGCTGTAGCAGGCGCCGACGGTTTCTTCCCTGATCTCCGCAACCATCTGCTCGAACATGTCAAAACCTTCTTTTGCGTAAGCCGCTACCGGGTCCTGCTGTCCGAGAGCACGGAGTCCGATACCTTCTTTCAGCTGATCCATCGCGTCGATCTGATCCATCCAGAGGTTGTCAACTACTCTTAGGAGGATCATACGCTCGGCTTCACGCATGAGTTCAGGAGTGAGGTCCTGTTCTTTCTTCTCGTACATGCGCTCGAATTCGGCTTTTATGCTCTCTTTGAGGCTCTCCGGAGTCATTCCCGCGAGCTCATCAGTCGAGTATTCTGTCTTTCCCCTGTACGTCGGCACGACACGGCGGAGGTTCTTTGTCATAGTAGCAAAGTCCCACTCCTCCGGGAATTTCGAAGCCAGCGTTATAGGCTCGACTGTGTAGTCAACGATCTCTCCGACCATGGACTGGATGTAGTCCCTGAGGTCTTCCCCGCCGAGTACCTTGCGGCGCTCGCCGTAGATGATCTCTCTCTGTTTGTTCATTACGTTGTCGTACTGCAGGACGTATTTACGTATACCGAAGTTCCTGCCTTCGACTTTCTTCTGGGCGCTTTCGATCGAGCGCGAAAGCATTCCTGCTTCTATCGCCTCGTCTTCCTCAAGGCCCATCCTCGCAACTACGTTCTGCATCCTGTCACCGCCGAAGAGTCTCATCAGGTCATCTTCGAGCGAGATGAAGAACTGCGTCATACCGGGGTCTCCCTGACGTCCGGCACGGCCCCGGAGCTGATTGTCGATACGGCGGGACTCATGTCTCTCCGTACCTATGATACAAAGTCCTCCCAGCTTTACGACTTCTTCATGTTCTTTGTCGCGCTCGACTTTGTATTCTTTATATATGCGCTGGTATTCATCGCGGGCAGCCAGCATCTCGGGATCGTTGGATTTTGCGAATCCGGTCGCAAAGCTGATCTGCTCATCGGTGAAATCGTTTTTCTTCATCTGGCGGCGGGCATCGAAATCCGGGTTTCCGCCGAGCAGGATGTCGGTTCCACGGCCTGCCATGTTGGTCGCGATGGTTACCGCGCCTTTACGTCCGGCCTGTGCTACGATCTCAGCTTCTCTCTCATGCTGCTTGGCGTTCAGCACGTCGTGCTTGATGCCGCGCTTTTTCAGCATGTCGCTGATGATCTCAGACTTCTCGATCGAGATAGTACCGACAAGGACCGGCTGGCCTGTGGCGTGCACTTCAGCCACTCTGTTCGCTATGGCTTTGTATTTTCCGCGTTCTGTCTGATATACGGAGTCTTCGAGGTCCTGACGTATGACGTCCCTGTTGGTCGGGATCACTACTACGTCCATGTTGTAGATCTCGCGGAACTCGTCCTCTTCAGTCTTCGCGGTACCTGTCATTCCGGACAGTTTGTCATACATGCGGAAATAGTTCTGAAGCGTGATCGTTGCAAGTGTCTTGGACTCGGAACGCACTTTCAGTCTTTCTTTTGCCTCGATAGCCTGATGCAGTCCGTTGCTGTAGCGCCGGCCGAACATCAGACGTCCGGTGAACTCGTCAACTATGATGATCTCGCCGTCCTTAACGATGTAGTCGACGTCGCGGATCATGAGGTTCCTGGCTTTCAACGCCTGCTGGACATGGTGGTTGATCTCCATGTTGCCGGCATCACCGTAGTTCTCGAGATTGAAGAAATGCTCGGCTTTTGCGATACCTGACTCGGTCAGCGCGACCTGCTCGTCCTTCTCGTCGATCTCAAAGTCGGTATTCTTGATGAGCCCAGCGGCAAACCTGTCAGCTTTAGCATACAGATCTGTCGATTTGGTGCCGGCGCCTGAAATGATGAGCGGGGTCCTCGCCTCGTCTATAAGGATCGAGTCGACCTCGTCGACTATGGCGAAATGAAGTGGTCTCTGTGTGAGTTCTTCTTCATAGATCACCATGTTATCCCTGAGGTAGTCGAAACCGAACTCGTTGTTTGTTCCGTATGTGATGTCAGCCTGATAAGCGGCTTTTCTCTCGGCATCGCTGATACCGTGGATAACACAGCCGACCGTAAGGCCAAGGAACGTGTAGACCTTTCCCATCCAGTCCGAGTCACGCTTGGCGAGGTAATCGTTGACGGTTACGACGTGAACGCCTTTTCCTTCCAGCGCGTTCAGATAAACCGGAAGCGTCGCGACGAGCGTCTTACCTTCACCGGTTTTCATCTCTGCTATCCTGCCCTGATGAAGCACGATACCGCCGATGATCTGTACCGGGAACGGTTCCATTCCGATGCTTCTCCTTGCGCCTTCACGGCAGACGGCAAAAGCTTCCGGAAGCAGGTCGTCGAGTGTCTCGCCGGCAGCGATACGCTGCTTGAACTCAACTGTTTTCTCCCTCAGCTCCTCGTCGGAAAGCGCGACCATCTCGTCACGTCTGTCTTCTACTTTCTGCGCGATCTTACGCAGCTTCTTGACTTCTTTCTCGTTGAGATCGCCAAAGATTTTTTCCATTATGCCCATATCTTGTATCTCCTTCCGGCCGCGAAGCGCGACCCAGTCATATCCGGTTCAAAGGCCGGCGGCAGCCGGCTTTTTATATGATCCGCCGCAAGGCGGCTTTGTTACGTTGTCCTAATCCTCATCCTCGGGTTTATCCTCTACGGTCATGTTGATCTCGACCGCGATACGGTCCTCGGTCTTGATTACCTTCCCCCGGAAAATCTTGTGCTGCGACTCATACTCGAACGTGTCGCCCGGTTCGGGCAGCTTGTCGAGGAGCCTCATCACAAGACCATTTACGGTATTGTCGTCGAAATCCTCGTCCTCGCCGAAAAACTCGAATACCTTCTCTACATTCGCCGTTCCGAGAACTCTGTAGCTTCCGTTCTGGAGCGGAGTGATGTCCTGCGACTCTACCTCTTCATGCTCGTCATAGATCTCGCCGACGAGTTCCTCAATTATATCCTCCATCGTCACGAGACCGAGAGTCCCGCCATACTCGTCGACTATTATCGCGATCTGGCATTGGTCGTGCTGCATCTTCTGGAGCAGCGCGAAAGCTTTCATCGTACCCGCGACATAAACTATCGGTTTGATGTAATCCGAGATCGTCTTGTCTTTGTGATAAATATAGTTGTGGAAGTCTTTCTGGCTAAGCACACCGAGGATCGTGTCGAGGTCGTCCTCATACACGGGAAGCCTGGAGAATCCGGTCTCCAGGAACATCTCCGCGACCTCGTCCTCCGTCATTTCAATGTCTATCGCTTCTATATCGACTCTGGGAGTGAGCACGTCCCATGCCTCCAGCTCGTCGAATTCTATCGCGTTCTGGATGAGTTCGCTGTGATCCTGCTGGATGTTGCCTTCCGTTTCGGCTTCTTCCACTATCGTGAGAAGTTCGTCTTCCGTGATGCCCTTATCTTCATCGACCTTCAGGACCTTAAGCAGGAATTTCCTCCACTGGCTGAACAGGAAATTGAACGGCGTAAAAAGTATCCTGAGCGCGTTGATGACAGGAGCGAATGCCATAGCGAAGAATTCGGCCTTTTCCTTGGCAAGGACCTTCGGCGTGACTTCTCCGAAAATCAGTACGATAATGGTCATGACTATTGTCGATACTGTCGGACCGTATACTCCATACAGTCTTACAAAGAATACCGTCGCGACCGCCGTGTTCCCTATATTCGCAATATTATTGCCGATCAGCGTCGTCGACAAAAGCTCGTCGTACCGTTCTATCAGCTCAAGCGCGAGCGCGGCGCGTTTATTGCCGTCCGTCGCCATGTTCTTGAGTCTTATCCTGTTCGCCGATGTAAAGGCCGTCTCGGTGGACGAGAAAAAAGCCGATAAAACGACGAACAAGAACATTATGCCGATCTGCACACCCGTATTTGGGGCTTCCATATACCTATCCTATCCTAACTGCTGTCTGTTTTTTATCCCTTTATGAGCATTGCCGCGTCTGTCCGGACGATACGCCGGCCGCCGGCTGCCCTTGATTTCCGTCAATCATTTAGTTTATCATATTCAGTAGGAAAATTAAAGAAGACGGCGCATATCTACACGTAATCTACACGTTAAGGATCATACCTCGTCGATAAAAAAGCCGTTAATCGGCAAAGCACGGTAATAATATGTCAGAACTCAGTCAGGAAGAAATCATCAAATACGCATGCGGCTCAGGATCGGTCGATACGGCAGGCGCGATAACACCCGGATTCCGTCTGATCCTTCTCGACACTGCGACATCCACGAATGATATCGCAAAGGAAGAACTGGCGTCGGATCATTCCTCGCCGGTCGTGGTGATCGCGGATACGCAGACCGCCGGCCGCGGCAGGCTCGGACGTTCGTTCGCGTCGCCTCCCGGTGTTGGGATATATTTGTCGATCGGCACCTGCGCGCCTTCCGGTTTTGAACCCGGTTTTTTTTTTTTTTTTGCTGCCGTCGCGGTTTGCCGCGCGATAGAAAAAGTATGTCCCTGCACAGAGCCTCCGGGGATCAAATGGGTGAACGACATTTTCATGCGCGGCAGGAAAGTCTGCGGAATTCTCGCGGAAGCCGTTCCGATCCCTTCCGGCGGGTTTGGGGGAATCGTTACCGGGATCGGCATCAACTGTTTTCCCGGAAGCTATCCTGAAGAAATTGCCGGGATCGCAGGACCAGTGTCCGAAACAAAAGATTCATTCTCGCGGAACGCGCTGGCAGGCGCGGTCATTTCCGAACTTCTCGGGATCATGAAGGACCTTGAGCATTTCGACCCAGTACGGGTAGTGACAAACGAATACCGCAGACGGTGTTTTATTATCGGTAAGAAAATCGCAGTGATAAACGCTGAGGGCACGAGGCCGGCGACTGCGCTGGCTGTTAGCGACGACGGTGGACTTGAGGTCGAATACCGTGACGACAGTTCTCGGGCTGTACTTCATTCCGGGGAAATATCGATCAGGAAAATATAACAAAACGGCCCGCCGACGCGCGCCGCTTAATTTTTGTGCAAAGCCCGCGGAGCGGGCTGCTTTGTTATGGATCACAGATGCTCGTCGGCTCTTGCCATACGCCTCACCGCGATGAACGCGATTATATCAAGCACGATTATATACGCGAAGAAGAACAGCACCAGTATTTCCATGTCCGATGTTGCGCAGAAATCATAAAGTCCATGAAGGGTCACAGGGATTAACAGGCTTTTGATTCC
>CACZTA010000024.1 GCA_902783935.1 uncultured Lachnospiraceae bacterium
AAGGAGGAGGAGAATGGCAGGGAATGTTGCACTTGAGCTAAGAAACATTTCTAAATCGTTTCCTGGTGTCAAAGCGCTGGATAACGTAAGCTTCACCGTCAATGAAGGTGAAGTGCACGTCCTGGTCGGAGAGAACGGAGCCGGGAAGTCCACGCTGATCAAGATCATTAACGGCATGTATACCGCTGATGAAGGGGAGATGTATCTGTTCGGTGAGAAAATCACGACCCATAATCCCCGCTACATGAAACAAAAGGGAGTCGCGACGATTCATCAGGAACTGAATCCGGTTCCGGACCTTACGGTTGCCGAGAATATTTTCCTTGGCAGGCTTCCGGTCAACAAATTTAAGAAGGTTGACAAGAAGTATATGGTCCGCGAAGCGCAGCGGCTGATCAATGAGCTTGGATTTAAATACGATGCCAACGCGATTATGCGTTCCCTTACGGTGTCGGATATGCAGATCATCGAGATCATCAAGGCAATCTCCGTGAATGCAAAGGTCATCATCATGGACGAGCCGACATCGTCCATCACGGAAGCAGAAGTCGCGGTGCTGCATGAACAGATCCACAGACTTAAAGCGATGGGGATCAGTATTATCTATATTTCCCATAAGCTTGACGAATTGAAGAAAGTCGGCGACAGGCTGACAATCCTCCGCGACGGCCAGACGATTTCGTCCCACAATATCGACGATCTCACACAGGATGAGATCATCGCGAAGATGGTCGGCCGTAAGATGGATAACATCTATCCGGAGAAGACCGCCAAAGTCGGTGAAAAACTGTTTGAGGTAAAAGGTCTGACCTCCAATAAGTTCCATGATGTCTCCTTCACCCTTCACAAAGGGGAGATTCTCGGGATGTCCGGACTTGTCGGTGCGGGCAGAACGGAGACCGCGCGTGCGATTTTCGGCCTGGATCCGTATAAATCCGGTGAAATCATTCTGAACGGAAAACAGGTCAAGGTCAAAAAGGTCCGTGATGCCATTAATGAAGGAATCATCTACCTCTCGGAAGACCGGAAGCTGGAAGGCCTGGTCCTGATCCGCTCGATCTGCGAGAATATCGGGCTTCCGAACCTGAAACGCTATAGCGGTTTCCTGCTTAATAAGCGCAAGGAGCGGAAGGATGCCGAAGAAATGCGCGAGAAGCTGAGGATCAAAACACCGAATGTCGACTTCCCGGCACAGAACCTGTCGGGCGGCAATCAGCAGAAGGTGGTTATTGCAAAATGGCTTCTGCAGGACCCGAAAGTCTTCATTATGGATGAGCCTACGCGAGGCATTGACGTCGGCGCGAAATATGAGATTTATAAAATCATGTGCGACCTGGCGGAAAGAGGCGCGGGTGTTATCATGATTTCTTCGGAACTTCCGGAGATCATCGGCGTATGCGACAGGACGCTTGTCATGGCGGAAGGCCGTGTTACCGGTGAAGTAATGCGCGAGGAGTTTTCACAGGAACGGATCATGAGTTTTGCATTAGGAGGAGATCTGGCAAATGGCTAATAAGAAAAAAGAATTCAATCTGGGAGAATTTTACAGTAAGTTTGGTATCTTTATTATTTTCCTGGTCATGTTCATCCTGTTCTCCATCATCAACAAGAACTTCCTGTCAGGGATGAACGTCAGAAACATCATGCGCCAGATCGTGGTTATCACGATTATGGCCTGCGGCGAACAGCTCATGATCATCTGCGGCATGATCGACCTGTCGGCGTCGCGAGTCCTTGCATGTACCGGTACACTTTCAGCTTACACGATGCTGAGAACGCACAACCTGCTGGCAGCGCTGCTGGTAGCAGTTGTAATCGGTTTCCTGTTCGGTGCTTTCAACGGCTTCTTCATTGTCAGGTTTGATATTCCTCCTTTCATCGCGACACTGGCGTCGATGATGGTTGCGGAAGGTTTTATCATGACATTTACCGGCGGGCAGAACTACTCCAACCTCGGCGATGCCTACACATTTATCGGCCAGGGCTATGTCGGAATCGTTCCGTTCCCGGTCATCATCATGATCATTATCCTGCTGATTACCTACTATCTGCTTTCGTGGACACCGATCGGCCGCGGCATGTATGCGGTCGGCGGCAATACTGCAGCAGCAAAAGCATCCGGTATCAATGTCGGTCTGGTGAAGTTTACGGCAGCTGCATTCTCGGGCGTCATGTCCTCAATTGCAGGTATCGTCCTTATGTCCCGTATGAATTCCGGTCAGCCTGCTGCGGCGATTTCCTACGAAATGGACGCCATCACGGCGGTTATCATCGGCGGTACTTCCATGAGCGGCGGTACCGGAACGATTATCAACACGATCGTCGGTTCTCTGATCATCGGTATCATCAAGAACTTCATGAACCTGCAGAATATCAATGCATCGCTCCAGAAACTGGTGCTCGGCCTTCTGGTCCTTGTCGCCGTCGTTATCGACAACCAGGTCCGCCGCTCCAGAACAAAGGGCTGATCCTGATATCAGATTAAATCCGGTCACGAAAGGTGTCATGGACGCCTTTCGTGAGGAGATAAAAGGCTACTTGTCAACTCATTCACCAAATCATTTCTATCAAAATTGGAAAGGAGATTCCAGACATGAAGAAACTGCGCACACTGTTAACAGTCCTGCTTGCAGGAACAATGGTATTCTCAATGTCAGCTGCTGCTTTCGCTGATGATGCATCAGAAACAGATATCATGGTTGCAAAAGCTCAGATTGAGAAGGCCGCTGATGGTCTTGGCGACTGGGAAGAAGCATATTCTGACATGGCAGTCAAGGGTGACGAGGAATTCACCTGGGGCGACATCGACATGGGCTTTGAAGATACTTTCACAACGAAGATCCGTAATACCTTCAAGTATTACTGCTCACTGAATTTCCCGAATGTCAAGATCCTTGAAGGCGACGGCGAAATGGATCCTAACATCCAGCTGCAGCTTGCTGAGAACTTCATTGCTCAGGGCGTCGACTGCATCATCATCGACCCGACAGACGCTGACGGCTGCGTCGGTATCGTTGATACATGCCAGGAATACAAAATGCCGCTGGTTTCCGTCAATGCTGTTATCCATACAGATCTTCTGAACAACGGCATCGGCTTCGTCGGATCCGACAACAGACAGGCCGGCGAGCTTGAAGCTAAGTGGATCATCGACAACATTCCGGATGATGAGACAGTTTATATGTGCTATCAGAAGGGCCAGGAAGGCTATGACCACACAAGACTTCGTGAAGAAGGCGTCTTCCAGACTCTCGATGAAGCTGGCTACAATTATGAACTTCTTTCCACTCTGCTTTCCAACTACATGCGTGACAAAGCTATGAACAACGCAGAAGACTGGATTACACAGTATGGCGAACAGGTCACCTGCATCCCCTGCTGCAACGACGAATCCGCTATGGGCACACTGCAGGCATATCAGGCTGCCGGCCTTGCTGAAAATGTCAAGATCCTCGGCATCGATGCTAACCAGGATGCTCTTCAGGAAGTTGAAAAAGGAACACTTGCCATGACAGTCTTCCAGAATGGTCTGGCTCAGGCTAAGTGGGCAGCTGCTTCCGCTTATGATGCATGCGTAAACGGCACAGTTGAGACCAAGGGCGTTGACGTTCCGTTCGAGCCGGTCGATGCTACAAACGTTGCTGATTATCTTGGCTGATACTTGTATTTACTGAAATACTATGATTAATGGCATCTCCCCCTTTTACAGGGGGAGATGTTATCGCGAAAATCATTTTTCGAAAGGAGTGTTTATATGCTGCAGCTTGGATTTAATGAAGCGACCTG
>CACZTA010000025.1 GCA_902783935.1 uncultured Lachnospiraceae bacterium
ATGCATATAATGGTTTTGTGTGATTTTTACAAAAACGGGAGCTGATATGATCTATTTTGACAATGCCGCGACGACGATGCGAAAGCCTGAATGTGTGATTGAAGCCGTTGCGGCAGCCATGCGTTCTCTGGGCAATGCCGGACGCGGCGTCCACGAAGCTTCACTCGAGGCCTCGCGAACGATTTTCGATACAAGATGCCTTATGGCGGATTTTTTCGGTGCGGAGAATCCGAAGCAGATTGCATTTACGGCGAATTCTACGGAAGCCCTGAATATTGCCATAAAGGGACTGTTTGAACCGGGTGATCATGTCATTACGACGGTTCTCGAACATAACTCGGTTCTGAGGCCTCTCTATGAGCTTCAGGAGAAAGGCATCCGCCTGAGCTTCGTCGGGTGCGACGGCAGCGGACAGCCGGACTATGATGCATTTGAGACGCTGATTGACGGGGATACAAAGGGCATTGTGTGTACGCACGGTTCCAATCTGACCGGTAATCTCGTCGATATCGCGCGGATCGGCAGGATTGCGCACGAACACGGGCTGCTGTTTGTTGCCGACGCCTCGCAGACGGCAGGCGTTTTCCCCATCAATGTACGCGAAATGCAGATCGATGTCCTGTGCTTCACCGGCCACAAGAGCCTCATGGGACCCCAGGGAACCGGCGGGCTGTATGTGAGGGAAGGCCTGAAGGTGCGCCCGCTCTTAAGCGGCGGCAGCGGTGTTCAGACGTACAGCAGGACACATCCGGCTGAAATGCCGACTGCTCTTGAAGCGGGCACCCTGAACGGGCACGGAATTGCCGGCTTGCATGCGGCTGTCGAATATATCAGGGAGACCGGGATGAATGTGATCCGCGAAAAGGAGCAGGCGCTGATGCGGCAGTTCCATGAAGGCGTGAGCCGGAATCCGAAGATCAGGGTTTACGGTGATTTTTCGGATTATAACAGATGTCCCGTCGTGGCGCTGAATATCGGTGATTATGATTCCTCGGAGGTCAGTGATGAACTGTTTATGACCTATGGCATCGCAACCAGGCCCGGAGCTCACTGTGCGCCGCTAATGCATGAAGCGCTCGGAACGGTATCCCAGGGAGCCGTCCGGTTCAGCTTTTCATATTTCAATACAGAAGAAGAAGTCAGTCAGGCGCTGGACGCACTGGCAGAACTGACGGCTGATGAATAAAAGGAGGAGAATGAAAAATGGCAGACAAAGTTGTTGATGCGAGAGGGATGGCCTGTCCGCTGCCTGTCGTCAATGCGAAACAGGCGGCCGACGCGATGGGCGGGAGCGGGATCCTGACCGTTCTTGTGGATAATGAGATCGCCGTCCAGAACCTCACGAAATTCGCCGGCACGAGAAATTACGAAGTGGCGAGCGAAAAGAAAGGGGAAAAGGATTTTGAGGTCCGGATGAAAGTGACAGGCGGGGCAGCAGCAGCTGAGGAAGAAGCGCCGGCCTGCGCGCCTGACGCTGTCCGCAAGGGAATCGTGGCTGTTCTGTCCGCCAATACGATGGGACTCGGGGAGGAGAAGCTCGGAAAGTCCCTGATGAAAGCGTTTATCTTCGCGCTCTCAAAACAGGACGAGCTGCCGGAGACGATCCTCTGCTATAATTCGGGTGCATTCCTGACGACAGAAGGCTCGGAATCCCTTGAGGACCTGAAGAACATGGAAGCGGAAGGCGTGAAGATTCTCACCTGCGGAACCTGCATGGATTTCTACGGGATTAAAGAGAAGCTTTCTGTCGGCGGCGTCACAAATATGTATGACATCGTGGAGATCCAGGAGAAGGCGGCAAAGATCCTCAGACCTTAAAAGGCAATTTATAAATGTAGTAAGGAAGGAGAAATGAAATGGCAAATTATCGCGAGATGTGGGAAAACCTTGGGATGGACCTGGAGTCGCACGACCAGCTGTGCGCAGTCCTGCCGACGGCATTCGGCGACGTCTATCTGTCACAGGAAAACAGGCCGGAAGCCATGGGCTTCTGGGACATGGTCGTGGCGGATATCCACGGAATCCGTCCCGCAGAGCTGATTGAAGAACAGAAGAAAGGCCGCAAAGTATTCGGCACTTTCTGCGTTTATGTGCCGGATGAAGTCGTGATCGCGGCGGACGGTATCGTCACCGGGCTCTGCGGCGGCTCCCAGTTCTGGGTTCCCGGCGGGGAGAAGGTCCTGCCGAAGAGCACATGTCCGCTGATCAAGGCGTCTGTCGGCGCGAGACTCGGGCGCACATGTCCCTTCTTCCGCATCGCGGATATGTATGTCGGCGAGACGACCTGCGACGGCAAGAAAAAAGCATGGGAAATCCTCGGGAAGGATGTTCCGATGTACATCATGGACATGCCGCAGATGAAGCGCGAAAAAGACATTGTGAAATGGGCGGAGGA
>CACZTA010000026.1 GCA_902783935.1 uncultured Lachnospiraceae bacterium
GATGATGTGCCTCGGCGCCACCCGGGCCGATGAACACGAGTTTATGAGAGGGGAAGGATACACGGTTGCATTGTCTATGGGAGACGAAAGAAATGTCTGGACAGACGGGCAGCATATCGTGATCGTTACCAGAGGTCCGTACGCGTCATGCAGTGAGATGGAGATATCATTTGCCGCTGAAGACGACTTTTAGCCAGCCGCCCGCCGCTTAAGAAAAACACAGCCGGACTAAAAACCAGAGGTGAGTTTGCCATGCCTGAGAAGAACCGGGCCAGCACCGATGAACTGCTGGCACAGCTGTTTAAGGAACGGAACCTTGAGCATTTTCTTCAGAAAAATGAATCTGCGTATCTGATGCCTTCCTTCAGCGACTATCTGAATATGTGGTGTAAAAAGCATCTGGAGGTGCCGGGACAGGTTATACGCCGCGCGAACATCGAGAAGTCCTACGGGCACCAGCTCTTCAGCGGCAGGCGGAATCCGTCGAGAGACACCGTCCTGCAGCTCGCTTTTGCCATGAACGCGGATTACGGCGAAGCGCAGGAAATGCTGATGATCGCCCGCAGGAGTCCCCTGTATCCCCGCATCAGGCGGGACACTGTCATCATCTACTGCCTGCACAACCGAATCTCTCTGGCAGATACACAGATCATCCTGCATGATCTGGATCTGCCGCTGCTGGGAAGGAAAAAAAGTGAGCGAACTGAAGCAGATTGTTGAGGATATGGAGTCTGTTTTTGCGGACAGCCGCTATCCGGAGGATTTTCTGGCAGTGTATGACCAGATGGAATGCCTGGCAGGCCGCATGGGGAAGGAGACTTTTCTGGTCCGGCGGAAAGACAGCGGGGAGACCCGCATTGCCACCTGCTATGATCTTCAGGTTTTCCCGTTCCGCCCGGATTTCAGCCTGGCAGCCGGCCTTAAGCATCCCGGGCTGCCGCAATATTATGAGACGTTCAGGAACGGGAAAATGATCTGCGTCATCCGGGAATATATCGAGGGAGATCCTCTCGATGCCTATGTCCGCGACCGGCAGCTGTCCGTTCCGGAAATCGCTGCCCTGGCGTCGAAAATCTGCGATATCCTGGAGGTTCTCCATACGCATGAACCGCCGGTGATCCATCGGGACATCAAACCTGAGAACATCATTGTCAGGCCGGACGGGAGCGTTGCGCTGATCGACTTTGACCTCTCCCGCGCCGTCAGGGAAGATACCGGGACAGATACGGTGTTTTTCGGCACCAGGGGGTATGCGCCGCCGGAGCAGTACGGATTCGGACAGACGGACAACCGGGCGGATATATACGCGTTCGGGGTGCTTCTGCGCTGGATGTTGACGGGGAGCGAGCGCGAAAACCGTAATATTTCCATGGACGAAACGCTTCAGCGGGTAATAGACCGCTGCACGGCATTTTCTCCCGAAGAGAGATACACCGATATCCGGCAGGTCAGGCAGGAACTGGACCGCGCCGGCAGGAGGCGCTTCAGGATCAGCCCGAAGAGAACCGCCGCGATGATACTGGCCGGAGTGCTGCTTCTCGGCGCCGGGTTTTCGGCAGGGCGTTTTACAGAATGGTTCCGGCGGACGCCGAAAATCGTTTTTCAGGAACCCCTGATTGAACAGGCCGTACGGATGCAGGCCGGAAAAGAGAAAGGAACGCTGACGGAGGAGGACCTTTCTGCCGTGAGCAGGATTTACATATACGGGACAGAAGCATTTGCCGATCCTGATCTGTTTTATGCCTGCAGTGTCGACACAAGTACGGAAGGCCCGCTCCGGACGCTGGATGACCTCGCGCTCCTGCCGGGCCTTGAGGAGCTGCACATCATCCACCAGGGCCATGTGGATGTCACGGGCGCGGCCGGACTCGCCGGGCTTCAGACCGTTGAGCTGAAACACATGCAGATATCCGGAGCGGAACCCCTCGCCGCTGTCCCGGGCCTCCGGAATGCCATTCTCTTCTGCACAGGGGTAAGCGACGTGACGGCGTTTGAAAACTGTCCGTGGCTGGAAACTCTTGATATCGGACTGAACGACATCACGGAGACGGCACAGATCGGGTCCCATCCGAATGTCCGGAGCCTCGGCCTCATGTGGCTGAAAATGGACAATGTCGACGATATCGCCGAACGGCTGCCGAAAGTGCAGGCAGTGACTCTC
Source organism: uncultured Lachnospiraceae bacterium (assembly GCA_902783935.1). Classification (GTDB taxonomy): domain Bacteria; phylum Bacillota; class Clostridia; order Lachnospirales; family Lachnospiraceae; genus Chordicoccus. Next base: position 2,162 of record CACZTA010000026.1, read on the forward strand.
CAGCACGGCGAGTTCGGGGACCTCTCGGGGCTCAGGAAGCTGCCGGATCTCGAGGCGGTTTATGTGCTGGAAGAGCAGGCCGATGAGGTGAAAGCGCTTTTCGAAGGGACGGATGTACAGGTGACGGTTACCGAAAACTAAAGTGCGAAAACTGCGATTGAATTATCTGCAAGGTGGGCACGCTGCCCACCTTTTTTCTGTCTTTTTTGGTTAGAATGGAAACAGTTATTTTATTATGGGGCAGTATCATTTTTGCAGGAGGGCGTAAAGTATGAGAAGAAGACTGTTGGCTGGTCTTATGGCCGGTCTGCTCGTGTTCACGCAGGCGGCTCCGCTGTATGCGGAGGAAGAGCCGGTTACCTGGTACGAAGAAGAGGAGTCCGGTGCAGAAGCGTTATCTTACGAAGAAGACCCGTCTTATGAAGACGATACATATGACGGGGACGGGGCGTCTTATGAAGAAGATGCGTCTTACGAAGAAGATTCATCTTACGAAGAGGACACGTTTTATGAAGATCTGTCTTACGATGCGGACAGTATTGCCGAAGAAACCTCTTATGAGGAAGAGGAAGCTGTGCCCGGTGAAGAGGACAGTGAATATGCGGATGAGGATGAAGACGGCGATGCCGCTGTGACAGACGGGCAGGAGGAAGACCTGTCTGATGAGGCTGCGGATGAACCGGATCCGACATCTTCGGAGGAAGAGACGGAGGAAGAAATCTCCGATGAAGCCGTATCGGCGGCAGAGGAGGTCTCTTTCGCCGGAGAGAGCGAACCGTGGGTTGAGCCGACGCAGGCACAGCTGGAAGAATACGGCGAATTTGACAGCCGGTGCGAGGTGGGGTCCTGTGTTGTTGTGCCGCCCCTTATGCCGTTTAAAGATGAAAACGGGGA
>CACZTA010000027.1 GCA_902783935.1 uncultured Lachnospiraceae bacterium
ACCGCTGTCAATATCCGTCTCCGTCTTTTTTCGGCCGTCATCCTGGCCGCCCTGAACGGAATCGCGCTCTACTGCCCCAATATTTTTAATGACAGAGGAGGCGGCGTCCCTCATATCCACGCCGTGACAAACTCCATCATCAACGTCGCAAAACTTCAGCCCTACGATGTCCACAATGTCAGCATCTACGGACACTTCGGCCTGATCTGTTTCCCGTTTGTCAAACTGCTCGGCAGCGACCTGTACGGCGTCATGCAGACTCTTGCCGTGCTCGGTTTTATCACTTATCTCGCCGCTTTCTATGCCGCTCACAAGCTGATCCGGCACGATGTGCTGTATCTGCTTGTCCTCGCCGGCATCACGGGAACCACCACGGTTCTGACGAGACGCGGGCAGTATTTTCAGATTAACCCGCTGCGCCTGCTGTTTCCCGCCCTGATGCTCGCCGTCATCGCTTTCGGTACATATCACGATACAAAGCGCGCACGCGTCATCGCGGCTGTCCTCGAAATTATCACCGGCCTCTGTTCCGTCATATGGAACTTTGAGACGGGTCTTTTCTGCGTCGCGGTCTGCATGTGCGTGATCGTGCTGCGCGCGCTCTACCGGCATCCTCTTTTCTCGAAAGGAACGTTTGCCGCTGTCTTTATCGCTTTGCTCTACGGCATTTTCTGTACACTTGGCGCATGGGGGGCCGTCAACCTCTACAACATCGCGTGCGGAGGCGGCATCAACAGTTTCCGGCTCTTCGTCTATCCGCTGTTTTCCGGAGTTTACAATGTCAACCACCTGCGCGCCGAACTGCCTTCCATCGTTTATCTGTATTTCTTCCAGATCCTGCTCTTCTTCCTGACGGTCCTCAGGGTCCTCAGAAGACAGCACCTCGGCACGGCAGTCTCAGAGTCCGCGGAAACCATGCGCTTCGCCATTTCACTGTCCGGCCTCTCTTCACTGATCTATTTCATGAACCGGGCTGCTTACGGCAATATCGCCATCTCCCACATCCAGATGTGCCTGCTTCTCGGAAGCTATGCGGAATATGCACTCACGGTTTCCCGCAGCAGTCTCAGAAAAACGCTGGGGGAGCCTTCCTCCTTCCTGACCGCCCTGTTTTCCGCCCTGTTCTTCGGATGCACGGTCTGGCTTGCGGCAGAAGGCGCCATGTACCTGGTCGTCAGTCTCGATTACCGGGCGACATCCAGCTGGATCACTGCTCCCATGAATGAAGGGATCGAAAAGATCCGCGCGACAGTGCCGGAGAATACATTCGCGTTCGGATTCTGCATTCCCGAAGTCTACTACCAGCTGGGCTGGGACAACGCGCTGACGATGATCGACTGGTCGGACATCAACGACCTGAATGAAGCCTACGCGATGGAACAGGCGGCCGGTCACGACTCTGTTCTCATCTCGGGAGTCGACTTTGAAAACCCCGATTACAGAAAAGTCTCAACGGTCACTATTGATCCGTACGACTTTATCCTCTATGAGCGCATTCCGGCATCCGAAAAAAAAGACGCCGCTTCCGGGCAGGAAAAAAAGCCTGCAGGAGCAGCGGCCGGCGGGGCATCAGCTTCATCATCAGCTTCATCTGCTGCCGAAGCCCCCAAAAAGCCTTAAAAAAACCGGTATCTGGTCCGTCAGGAATCAGATGCCGGTTTTTTTATTATTCAGATATTCTCTTTCATATACTGTTCGATCGCCTGACATGCGCTCTCTTCGTCGGGCCCGTTAAAGACGAGCTCCACTTCCTGTCCCTGCTTGATGCCGAGCGTCATCACGCTCATCAGCTTCTTGGCGTCGACGGTCTTTCCGTTTCCGCTGATCGTGACATCCGACGCATACTGCTTGATTGCCTTGACGAGATTTCCCGCGGGACGCGCATGAATTCCGACCGGATCCGTAATCGAATACTTAAATGACTGCATTATGCAAGCTCCTTTCTTTTTATGCCTGAAAACTGTTTTGTTCCTGCTCTCAAACCGGGCTTCTGCATCACCCGGACAGTCCTCACTTTACTCACAGAATCATTATACAACAGCTGTTGTGCCCTGTCATGCATCCCGGCTTTTTTCATTCGCCCTTTCTGCGGATTCTCTGAAATGCATTGTCCACTGATTTCGGCGGTTTCCCGAGTCTCTCCGCAATCTCCCTGTAATCCATCCCGGAAAGATAGAGAACCAGCACCTGCCTCTCAAAGGGACTCAGCCGTTCCCTGAGCCGTTCGAGCCGCTCGTGCCTTCTTTCCCGCTCGATCACAATCTTCTCGGGCGACTCGCGGACATTCTTCACGGCATAATCCCACTCATCATCCGTAAGGCCGACCGCGTCATTCAGCGGGCGGTTTTTTCCCCTCCCGGCTGCCTCGATCGCATTCAGCATCTGTCTGTCAATACATAATGCGGCAAATGTTGCAAAGGATGCCTGCTTTTCGCAGTCGTAATCCCTGAGCGCATGAAAAAGCCCGATCATCCCTTCCTGGATCAGGTCATCACGGTCGCCTCCGGCAAGAAACCGCTGCCCGGAGATACGCAGGACCAGAGGTTTGTATTTCTTCATCAGGATTCCTGCCGCATCCTGGCTGCCTTCGTGATAGCAGGCCACGAGCTCTTCATCCGATAGCCCGTCAAATAACCGGTCTGTCATCATTCCTTCCTCATCCGTTCCTCCGCTGCCGGATCACTTCATAGAGAAGGATCCCTGCAGCGACAGACACATTCAGTGAATCAATTGCACCGGTCATGGGAATAGATGCGGTAAAATCACATTTCTCCCTCACCAGGCGGCTGACGCCGCTGCCTTCATTTCCGACGACCAGGCCGAGGGGCCCTTTCAGGTCCAGTCCGTACATCTCTGTCCCGTTCATATCGGCGCAGACAAACCAGATTCCTTTTTCTTTCAGCTCGTCGATCGTCCGCCCGATGTTCGTCACTTTTGCCACCGGCACATAATGCAGGGCGCCCGCTGATGCCTTTACGGCCGTGGGCGTCAGTCCGGCTGCGTGATGCTTCGGGATAATAACGCCGTGAGCACCCGCCTGGCACGCTGTCCGGATAATGGCGCCGAGATTATGCGGGTCTTCCACTCCGTCCAGCAGGACGATCAGCGGGGATTCCCCGGCGTCCTCCGCCTTTTTCAGAATATCCTCCACCGATGAATAATCGAAAGCCGTCACCTGGGCGATTACCCCCTGATGATGCCCCCCTTCGGAGAGCTCGTCAAGGCGTTCTTTTGTCATAAAACTCACGACAGATCCCTGTTTCCGCGCCTCCCTGAGAATGCTCCTCACCGGTCCGTCACTTAAGTGCTCCTGCACGAAGAGCTTGTCCACCGTCCTGCCGGAGCGGTATGCCTCCAGTACTGCATTTCTGCCTTCAATCCGATTCATTACTGATCCCCTTCTCCATGAGTTCCAGGATCCGCTCCGTCTGTCCCGTCAGAAAAAGATATCCGATGAGTGCCTCGAATCCGGTTGCGCGCCTGTAATCCGAAACAGACGCATGCTTCGCTGTCGACTGGGCTTTCGCATTCCGCCCCCGTCTGTAGATCTCCTCCTCCCGCTCTGTCAGGAGCGGTTCGAGTCTTGCGACCAGCGCGGACTGGGCGGAAGCTTTCACCAGTTCTGCCTTGCGGCGGTTGAGATTCTTCGGGCGCGCATTTCCCTCTCTGACGAGAATGCTGCGGATATACAGTTCAAAGACCGCATCGCCGAGAAAAGCAAGCACAAGCGGGGAATAATTCCCCGCTTTTTCTTCTGTCATCTGTTCTGAAAACAGCCTCCTCAGATTTTCTTCCACTTTACACCCTCACGCGTATCAAGCAGCTCGATGCCCCGGCTCTTCAGGTCATCCCGGATCTGATCCGCAAGCGCGAA
>CACZTA010000028.1 GCA_902783935.1 uncultured Lachnospiraceae bacterium
GACCTCACCATTTCGTCCACCTGCACGGTCTTCGCGGAATCCGAAGTCGTCTCGCTGATCGCCGAAAACACCGACCCGTCGGACATCGTCCACGCGCTCAACAAATCCGTCGCGGGCAGGACCTGCGGCATGGTCAAACGCGTCCGGGGAACCGGTCCCTACATGATGACCGGCGGCGTCGCGCGCAACCGGGGCGTCGCAAAAGAGATCTCGGACAAGCTGGGCGAACCTCTTTCCATCGCGGAATATCCCGACCTGATCGGCGCCGTCGGCGCCGCCCTCTTCGGGGCCCAGATGTAAAGCGGGCTTTTAAGAGGCTCCGACAGACTTTAAAAAAAGCGGGAATGCCCCGGCCTTCCGGAACATTCCCGCTTTTTAATGCGGTAAACCATATTATTTTCTGAACAGGTCTCTCGTCTTTTCCCAGATATCCGCTGCAATTTCGCCTGCGTCCCGGTCGCCGTCTATGATAACGATCTGCTCCCTGTCCCTGCGCAGTTCAAACGCCTCGAGATACCGTTCCCTCGTCCTCACAAGCCGCTCCTTCTCCTCAAAGAGCTCCTTCGTCACCCGGTTGTTTTCGATCCGCTCCATGGCCCTCTCCGGCGAAATGTCGATAAACAGGGTCATGTCCGCCCTGAGAAGCCGTTCGCAGGGTTCATTCGCGTTCATGATCCATTCCATGGGCATATCCACGCTCTGATAGGCGTAGGATGAAAAATAGTACCGGTCCTCCAGCACGTTGATGCCCTTATTAAGGAACTGCAGAAGGCCGTTCGTCTCATTCTGTATATGATCCAGCCGGTCCGCCGCAAACAGCGCCGCGATCACATCATTCGTCGTCCGGATGCGGCCGATCATGATCTGGTGGATCAGGCTCCCGATCGGGGAGTCATTCGGTTCCGCCGCCCTGCAGACAGGGAAGCCTTCTTCCTCGAGCCTCTTTTTCAGCAGGCTGACCTGGGTTCCTTTTCCGCTGCCGTCAATTCCTTCAAACACTATAAATGCACCGCGTTCCCTGTTCTGCATCGCGCTGTTCCTTTCAGTCCTTTTTTCTCTCTATGCCAGCGGGATCTCCACGACCTCCGCCATCTTCGTCAGGCACTCCTCGATCTGCTGCGAGATCTCGTCCACCATCCGCTGCGTGATCTCCTCATTTTTCTCTTCTTCAAAGCTCCTGTAGAGGTTTCTCCGGATATCGCCGCTCAGTGTCTCAAGCCGCGACCGTATTGACCGCTCCGTCACCATTCTCCGGACTGCCTTCGGCAGGTTCATGTTCATCAGTGCGGCTTCCATCTGCTTTTTGCCCAGAATGAGCACGAGCAGCGAAAGAAGGACGCCGGCGGCGATCCCTTCCGGCCCGGCAGCGATCACGGCCATGCCCGTGCCCCCGCAGATCAGGCCCACAAGGATGGAAATGATACTGTCGATCATCAGCGTAATCCCTTCCACCGCAAACATATTCCTCGCATCCAGCCGGATACTGAGGTCCGATGCGTTCAGATAGGCATTCAGGCTGAGCGCCGTATACGGGACGCGGTGCCTGACACAGATTTCGAGTGTATATTCCTCCAGGTCATCCGCAATCTTCCGCAGCCACGCGGAGATCGGGGGAACCAGGATCTCCCTCGCCTCATCGGAATGCAGCCAGGCGGTGATCGACGTCTCCAGTTCCGCATCCGTGTCAATCAGGCGGCTGATTTCCCCGGAGCGCCATTTCAGGAAAACAGGCATGACCGCCTGTTCGAGCAGAGGCGGGACGAGTGCCTCCACCGCGCTGCGGTACAGGCTGTCGATATGCCTCCCCACGATCCGCTCGATCGTCCGCGACGCTTTCAGCTGCTCCAGGTCCGCCCGGAACTCCCGCAGCTCCTCGTCGATCCGTCCGCTCCACGCAAGCCCCCCTGGCCACGGAGAATTCCGGCTCGCTGCCGCAGATGACGACAGACTCCGCAAAGACGTCCATGCACCACTCCCGGATCCAGGGGAGCTTGGAGACGCCGCCCGTCAGGAACAGGAGCTCCGGCTGTTCTCCGGAAATATGGTCCCGCACATCCCGGAGCGCCGCCATAAAGACTTCCTTAAAGGACTTCCCGCCGAGCCGCTCCGCCCCTTTATTCACCAGGTGATCCGCCGTCTCCGCGTCCATGCGCAGCCGCAGATGGAGCGGCCTGTCGTAACGCACGAGCACGCTCTCCGCACACGGATGGTCCTTCCAGTATGCGATATCCGAATAATATTTTTCTTTCAGCCGCCTTGCGGCAAACTCGCAGTAGGTCCGCCAGACCTCACTCTCACGGAAGACCCTCCGGAGCTCCTCCTCCTTTTCGGAATTCACGAGAGCTTCTTCGAGCAGAAGTTCATCCATAATGCCGCCGCCGAGCTTTACCTCCCCGGCCGTCTGCATTTCCACTTCGCGGCCGCCCATAATGTATGCGAAATCCGTCGTCGACGAGCCGATGTCCACGACGAGGACAGGTTTTGAGAGAATGTCATACCCCACCTGCAGGTGCCTGGACTGGCAGGCGCTCACAAGCGCCGCCCTCGATTCCGAGATAATCCTTACGGGCGGATAGCCGGCGCGCTCAAAAAGCGACCGGTACAGCTCCCTGTCATTCCGGTTCCATCCGGCCGGGCATCCGACATAAAAACAGACATCCTCCCCGCGGACCAGGTCCCCGGACGCATACAGTTCCTGCAGGACCCCGGATGCAAAGCTCCTGAGCTCATCAATGCTTTCGCTCTCTTCCAGAAAGCGGCTCTTAAAGCGCAGGCTCCTGCGGACGGCGTCTGCGGCATAGCATGCATTTTCCCCGATCAGCAGCCGGCCGTCCGGCGTCACCGCACAGGCGGTTATAAAACTTTTCGCATGCTGTACCGGCACGATATCCGGCACCGCCTGTTCTTTTTTATCGAGCTTCGAGACGGCGCTCTCCGCATCGCCGAGATCAAATCCGTAAAAAAATTCCATTCTGTTCTCTCCTGCCTGACGTTAACCGGGACTCCCCTGCCGCGCGCGGATTACAGCGCGGCGAGCCCCTTTTTCACAAGCCGGCCTTCACATAAAAGCGCGGGACGGAGCGTTCCCTGCGCAGACGAGGGCATCCGGTCAAAATACTGCGCCGTCTCTTCCGAATAATCCACGACGTCGATCTTTCTCCCGTGCAGGAAGTAGCGGATCTCCTCCAGACGGCCGAATGCGAATTCAGCGTCCCCGCTGTAAGCCGCCTCAAGCAGGTCCGAGCAGAGCTGCAGCCA
>CACZTA010000029.1 GCA_902783935.1 uncultured Lachnospiraceae bacterium
CCTGTCCGCATTGCTGACAGGCGTGCTTGGCATTCTGACTCCGGGAACCATAATCCGGCTCTGTACAATGGCGTCAATGAGATGCCGCACCGTGATGCGTCCGTCGATGATGATTCTGTTTTCGCTGATCTGCGTTTCCGCTGCAGCCGGAATGATCTTAACAGGAGAACACTGATATGACTATCCGTGATATTCCGATTATTAATCTTGTCCGGAAGCCGGGGAGAACCGCTGCCCTGGTTCTCCTGACGGCATTTCTGGCCCTGTCCCTGTTTGGAGGAACCCTGGTTGTCACGTCACTCCGTCAGGGACTGAAAAGCCTGGAGTCCAGACTGGGGGCGGATATCATCGTGGTGCCTTCTTCAGCCCAGTCAAAATCGAGCTTTAAAAATATGCTGCTGCAGGGGACAACAGGGGCATTTTACATGAAGGAGGACAATCTGGCGCGGACGCTGGAAGTAGAGGGCGTAGAGAAAGCGGCTCCGCAGATCTTTCTTTCTTCCCTCAAGGCGGACTGCTGTTCGATCAGGATCCAGGTGATCGGTTTCGACCCGGAGACGGATTTCATCGTGCAGCCGTGGATTGAGGAGAGCTGCAGGGCACAGCTCGGTGATTATGATATTGTGGTCGGGTCCAATGTCGGGGTGACGACAGGTGAAATCCTGAAGATCTATGACGAGAGGTGCCATGTGGCCGGACGGCTGGCACCGACGGGTACGGGGCTGGTCAGCGCCGTCTACTGCAACTTGGACACAATGAAGCTTCTCCTTAAGGCTGCCGAAGCGAAGGGGATCACCCATGACATTGACAGTGATGACGAAGACGTGATTTCTGCCATCTATGTAAAAGTCCGGGAGGGGTATGACATCGGAAAGGTCAACAGTGCGATCCAGGGCCATACGCGGAAAGCCAGTGCCGTCCGGACAAAAAGCATGATTACAGACGTGTCGGGATCGCTGTCAGGCGTTTCGAGAACGGTCAGCTGGCTGATCGCCGCAATATGGATTTTATCTCTCATGATTCTCCTCGCGGCTTTTTTCATGATCGCAAATGAACGGAAAAAAGAGTTCGCGCTGCTGCGCCTCCTCGGCACGTCGCGCCGCCAGCTCTCTTCCCTGATTCTGAAGGAGACCGCTCTCTGTTCACTGGCGGGAGGGGTCCTCGGGACCGGCACGGCGGCCCTCATGCTGTTCCCGTTTACCGGACTTATCGAAAAGAGCCTCGGACTGCCGTATCTGCGGCCGCCGGTTCCGCTTATCCTTCTTGTGGCAGCGGCATCAATTGCGGTTACCGTGCTGGCGGGTTCCCTGGCTTCCGCCCGGACTGCGGCCCGCCTTGGCAGAGTGGACCCGGGCATTGTTCTGAGGGCGGACTGAGACAGAAAGGAGCCCGCTGCATTTCGGGAACGCTGCGGTGTGAGAGAGGAGAGGAACGGGGACATTATGGTACTGGAAGCTTGTGGTGTTGAAAAATGGTTTTACCGCGGGAAGGGCAGTTCGAACCGGTTCTTTGCGGTGAGAATGGCCGACCTGAAGCTTGAACCGGGAAGGGTGACAGGCCTGACCGGGCGGAGCGGCAGCGGAAAGACGACGCTGATGAATATGCTCGCCGGACTTCTTACGCCTGACGGAGGCAGAGTGCTTCTGGATGAGAAGGACCTGTATGCACAGGATGATCCTTCACTGTCTGCTCTCCGAAACCGCCATTTCGGCATGATCCCTCAGGGCGGAGAACTGTTTCCGCACCTGACCGTGATGGAGAATATTCTTCTTCCCCGGGGGATTCTCAAGAGCAAAAAGGAGTCAGGCCGGCAGGAAGAAGAATATGCAAAGGAGCTTATGGAACGGATGGACATCCTTCCGCTTTCTTCCGTTCCCGCAGGAGAACTGTCCGGCGGGGAGCGAAGACGCGTATGCATCGCCAGGGCTCTCGCAGGAAAACCGGAATTCATTTTTGCGGATGAGCCCACATCGGATCTGGATGACGGGAACACACGCATGACGCTGACAATCCTCCGGCAGGCAGCCGACTCGGGAGCGGCCGTCATGATTGTCACCCATGACAGCGAGGTAGCTGAGTATGCCGATACAATGCTCCGTATGGACGGAGGGATCATACGCGGAACAGACTGACAACAAGATGACAGACGCTTCCGGCACATACGCCGGGGGTGTCTTTTTTTGTGCTTATTCTTTCATTTTTATACATTTCATGAAGAGGTAGTGGAGACCGCTTTTTCTGTGATATGATAAAAAAACGGAGGAAAGCATCATGAATACGAATACTGCCATCCGTCGCTATACATTCGCGCTTCTGTTTGGCGCAATGATCTTTAATATGTGCCAGAATCTGACCGGATCGGTCCTCTCGGATATTATGACGGATTATTCGATCAGTCTTGACCGGGGCGGACTCATGTCCCTTTTCCAGCATGGCGGCGGTATCGCGGCGATTCTCCTGCTTTCCCGCGTTCTTGACAGAGTGCGAAAGCCCGTCGTGTTGATGATTTCTTTTTCGGTGATTGCCCTGATGCTGCTTGGAATCGGATTCTTCCCGCCGTTTATGGTTTTCCTGATTTTTTATCTGGCCATGGGCGCCGGTCTGTCTGTCACCGACGTACAGCAGAATGCGGTCATCAGTGAACTGCACCGGGATAATATCCAGAGCGTGCTGAGCCTGCTTCACGGGGTCTGCGGGATCGGTGCCACGATTATTCCGGTTATAACGGCAGTACTGGGAACCGGAAACTGGCAGCGGATTTACAG
>CACZTA010000030.1 GCA_902783935.1 uncultured Lachnospiraceae bacterium
CCGGCGGAAAGAGGCGACGTGCAGGGCATACTGGAGGACGGAACCCCGGTCACTCTGAAAGATGTCAGCCTGAATTCGCTGACGGTCCGCAGTGTGACGGATCCCTCTTTCTATGACGGCTGTCCGGAGCGCACAGTTGAGCTCCTGACCCCGAACCCGTATTCGAGAGCGCAGGAACCGCTCGAGGAAGTGCATGACATTGTTATTCATTATGTGGGAAATGCGGGAACTTCGGCCAAAGATAACCGGGACTATTTTGAGAGCCTGCAGGACGGCAGCGCCTCCGCGAGCAGTCATTTCATCGTGGGGCTGGACGGGGAAATCCTTCAGTGTGTGAGCCTGAGTGAAATTGCGTATGCGACGAAGAACCGGAATGTGGACACAGTCTCAATAGAGGTCTGCCACCCGGAGGCAGACGGAAAATTCAGCGACGTCACTTACCGGTCGGCGGTCAGGCTGACAGCCTGGCTGTGCAAGGCCTTCCGGATCGGCCCGGAGCACGTCATCCGTCATTACGATGTGACCGGAAAGCTCTGCCCTCTCTATTATGTGGAGCATGAGGATGCGTGGGCACAGTACCTGGCAGATGTGAGAACAGAATACGAGCAGATTACGGCATCATGATATTATACGGAGCTTTGCAGGAACCATAGCGGGAGCTGTCTATTCGGACAGCTCCGTTTCCGTTGGCGGGGGATGTGTGCCGGCGGAGCCGGCGCGCAGTCCGGCGCAGCCCCGGCAGAGCAGGATCTGAATAAAAAATGGATAAGATAACAGAACTGATTAACAGGATGCAGGGCCTTTTTTCGGCGGAGGAAATGATGATTTTCGCCGTCGTCCTGGCATGTGTGACACTGCTGCCGGTGGCAGTCTGCGTCTTTCACCGGCGCTCATCGGTCCGGACCGTGTCGCTCATTGTCTTTGCGGTCTATATCGCGGGCAATCTGAGTTTTACGATCCTGAACAGGGAAGTCATCAGCGACAGCGCCGCCGTCCTGAATCCCCTGAGCGATTTTGAGAGCGCTTTTTATCTGGACCTCGGCGTGATCGGGACGCTCCGGAGCCTCATCCGGAACGGTCCGGAAGCCGCACTCGGAACGGTCCACATCGCGAGCAGACAGATGGCAAAGGAAGTTTTTCTGAATATTCTTCTCTATATCCCGATGGGCTACCTCCTCCCGTTTGTCTGGAAGGAGATGCGCCACATCTGGGTGATTACGCTGGCCGGGTTCCTCTGCTCGTGCGCGACGGAACTGGCGCAGCTGTATTTCAGGATCGGGTATTTCCAGGTGGACGATATCGTGTGCAATACAGTCGGCACGATGATCGGTGCCGTCGCAGGCGTCACGATGACGGCGCTCTGGCGCGTCAGGTAAGAAAGGAAGGTTTGAAAATGAAGCGGAAAAAACTGTTCCTTATCACGATGCTCCTTCTGGCTCTTGCAGCAGCCGGTACAGTTCGGGCCGATGAGAGCACGGCGGAAGCGGTGACGGTCCCGGAAGCGGAGCATCCCGGCGAAGCCGCGGAAGACGCAGACCGGACATCAGCGGAACAGCAGGGCGGTGAGGATGCCGCGGACGCGCAGGAACCTGCAGGGGAAGGGCTGATCCTCCGGATTGTCACCTATGACACAAAGCTGATCGAACTCGTCGACAGCTATGTGCCCGGGTATGAAGCCGTTGACGCGACGCACGGGAGATTTGTCAGTGAGGACGGTGAGACGGAAGTTATCTGGACGGTGATCCCCGATCCGGACGTCCTGTACCAGAATTATCTGGATGAAGTCCTGTACAGCAACAGCGGTTATCTCCCGGATGACCGGATCGACCTGTTTGCCGCGGACGCGGGGTTTGTCAGGAAATATGCCGTCCTCGAGAAGGATGTGACGCTCCCCCTCACACAGCTCGGGATAACGGAGGAGGAGCTGTCAGAACAGTTCCCGTACACCGTGGATCTTGCCAGAGACGGGGACGGAACGCCGAGAGGGATCTCCTATGAGACCCGCGCAGGCGTCATGATGTACAGACGGTCCATCGCGGAGACCGTGTTCGGCAGTGTCCGCCATGAAGTGGTGCAGACGTTTTTTGAGAATCCGGATGCACTGCTTACAGCGGCGGAAGAACTGGGAGGCTATGACATCATGCTGGCTGCCACAGCGGAAGAGCTGTATCCGGTCTATGACAGCATGCGGACGACGCCCTGGGTCACGGACCGGACCGTCTCGATTGATCCGGCCCTGGAGCGCTGGGCGCGGGACTGCAGGCGGATGATTGATGAAGGACAGATGACTGCCGGGGAGAACGGAGGAGGGGCCTGGCAGAAAGGCCTGAAAGGAAGCAAGTCCGTATTCTGTTATTTCGGCCCGGAATCATTTATTGAAGAAGAGACGTATGCGGAAGAGGAAAAGTCGGTCGCCGCATCAGGCGGATGGGCATGCGCTGATGGTCCGGCCGCATTCTATGAGGGCGGTACCTGGCTCATGGCGGCGAACGGGACAGATAATCCGACGCTCGACGCGCTGATCATGCGCACGCTCTGCTGTAATACGGACGTCATGCGCGCCATGGCGCACAGCGGCGTGACCGTCAATAATGTCGCCGTGCTGTCAGGACTTTCCGCAGATACGGAGGCTTCTTCCGCCGTTCTCGGAGGCCAGAATATTTACGGGCTTCTGATTGACCAGGCAAGAGCCCTGTCCGCAGGGACGGCCGGACCTTATGACGGCGTCTGCAAAAGGTATTTCACTTCAGCCATGGCGGATTATTTTAATAACAAGATGACCTATGAAGAAGCGGCGGATGTGTTTGGAACCCTGATGAAAAGCAGGTTTTCCGAATTTAAGTTTGAGAGAGGAACGGAATAAGCGGAATAACCGGACAGAATAACAGCGGAGGTATGTGAGATGAAGAAAACCGGGCGGCTCTGCATGGCGGCAGCCTGTCTGCTGCTTCTTCTGTGTACGGGTGCAGGATCCGTTCCCGCCGGCGAAGCGGAAGAGGCGGCTGCCCCCGCAGAGGGCGGAGTACTGACGATCTGCTGCATGGACGGGACTTTCAGGGAACTCATGAGGCTGTACAGGCCTGACTACGAGGAGGACGAAGAAGGAAATGCCTTCATCGGGGAAACGGCAGTCCGGTGGGTTATTCTTTCTCCTGAGGAAGGCCGGTACCAGGACTGGCTGGATGCGCAGCTCCCGGTCAATGGACTGCAGACCGCGGATGACCGGATAGACCTGTTCCTCCTTGGCGCCGCGGACGTCGGAAAATATGCGGCTTCCGCCTGCACGCTGGATCTGACAGAGGACCTGGGGATCGAAGCGGCGGCATTTGCGGACCAGTTTCCGTTTGCGGCCGCGCTCGGGACGGACGGCTCCGGGCGCAGAAAAGCGTCTGCCGTCTGGTTTGAACCCGGGCTCCTGTGCTACAGGCGGGAGGCAGCGGAAGAACTGCTCGGATCCGGGGAACCTGAAGCGGCGGCTGCAGCGGTAAGGGACATCGCTGCGCTGAAAGACACGGCGGTACTTGCGGAGGAGAAGCATATGGCGCTCTTTCCGTCAGCCGGCGTGCTGTTTCCTTATTATACAGCGGTGTCAGGCACCGGAACATCCGGCCCGGAAAATACACTATCCGGAAACCATATTCCGGACAGCATGAAGGAATGGACGGACCTGCTGGCGGATTTTGAGAAAAAGGGGTTGTTTGGAGAGGATGCCGTTTTTGATGCGGTCCCGGAGGAAAGCCCTGCATTTGACGAAGAAGACGGAGAAAGCGGGACGCTCGGAATGTGCAGGGGCCCGGCGCTCTGCGTCACGGATGCGGCCTGGATCGCCTGTGCCGGGGGAACGGACAATCCGGCTCTTGCGGCGGATATTATCCGGGGCATGACGTGTGACGGGGAAATGCTGCGGGCGATTGCCGGCGGCAGCGGCTATTTTACCAATACCGTCAGCGGGATGGAAGAGACGGCGGCAGGGTTCAGTTCCACCGTATACGGCGGACAGAACACCCGGGCCCTGATGCTTGAAACCGCCGTTGAGCTTGCGGAAAGCCCTGAAGACCGCGTGCCCTGTGACCGGATCCTGACGGAGCGGTTCCGGGACAGCATGCAGGATTATATAGAAGGAAAAATATCTTTTGAAGAAGCGGAGAGGAGATTTTATGGCAGTGAAGATCGGTTTTGATAACGAAAAGTACTTGAAAATGCAGTCTTCCCATATCCGTGAACGCATCGCGCAGTTCGGCGGCAAGCTCTATCTGGAGTTCGGCGGCAAGCTGTTCGATGATTTTCATGCATCGAGAGTGCTCCCCGGATTTCATCCGGATTCCAAGATAACCATGCTGATGGAACTGCGGGAGCAGGTCGAGATCGTCCTCGTGATCAATTCCGACGATATTGAAAAGAACAAAGTGCGCGGCGATCTCGGGATCACCTACGATATGGACCTGCTGCGGCTTGCGGACGCATTTACGGGGGAAGGCCTCTATGTCGGATCGGTGGTGCTGACGAGGTTCAGCGAGCAGCCTGCGGCTATTGTCTATGAGAAAAAGCTGAAGGCACTGGGCCTGCGGGTATACCGTCATTATCCGATCAGCGGCTATCCGAGCAACATTCCCCATATTGTCAGCGACGAGGGGTACGGGCGGAATGATTATATCGAGACCTCGAGACCTCTGATCGTCGTCACAGCGCCGGGCCCGGGCAGCGGGAAGATGGCTACATGTCTGAGCCAGCTCTACCATGAGCACAAGCGGGGCGTCGACGCGGGCTATGCCAAGTTCGAGACCTTCCCGATCTGGAATATTCCTCTCAACCATCCGGTCAATCTCGCCTATGAAGCGGCGACGGCCGACCTCGATGACGTCAATATGATTGACCCGTTCCATCTGGAAGCGTACGGGGAGACAGTCGTCAACTATAACAGGGACGTGGAGGTATTCCCGGTACTGAGCGCGATTTTTGAGAAAATAAGCGGAAAGTCCCCCTATCAGTCTCCGACGGACATGGGGGTCAACATGGTCGGCAACTGCATTACCGATGACGCAGTCGTGCGGAAGGCAGCCTGCCAGGAAATCCTCCGCAGGTATTATAAGGCCGAATGCGAAAAACGCAAAGGAAATGCAGGCGAATCGCCGGTCCACCGGATTGAGCTGCTGATGAAGAAGGCCGGGATCTCCACCGCGGACAGGCCGGTTGTGGCAGCGGCAAATATCCGGGCGGAACAGACGGGAAATCCCGCGGCCGCGATGGAACTGCCGGACGGCAAGATTCTGACCGGCAGGACCTCGGAGCTCCTCGGCGCATCCAGTGCGCTCCTCCTGAATGCGCTCAAGCACCAGGCGGGACTGAATGATGACCTGAAGCTGATTCCCCAGAACTTTATTGAGCCGATCATGGAGCTCAAGCAGGAATTTCTTGGCGGCAGCAGCACCTCGCTGCTCCATCTGGATGAGATCCTGATCGCGCTGACGCTGGCAGCGGTGACGGACCCGGCCGCAAAGAAAGCGCTGGAGCATCTGCCGGACCTGGCCGGATGCGAGGCGCACTGTTCCGTCATTCTCTCCCAGATCGACGAGGACGTTTTCAAGAAGCTCGGCATGAATCTCACATGCGAGCCCAGATATGAGAGCAAAAAGCTCTATCATAAATGAGGCGTTCCTGAAAATAGAACAGGAAACCTTGCCAAGTGTACAATTTGACATATGTGAATAAAGACGCAGAGGGTACTATGTAAGAAAGCCGAAGAAGCGGCAGATCGTGAGAGGAGGATTGACGGATGCAGATTCTTGTGACGGGCGGAACCGGTTTTATCGGGAGCCATACATGCGTGGAACTGATTAATGCTGGTTATGAGGTTGTGATCGCGGATAATCTGTATAATTCAAAGGCCATGGTGGTAGACCGCATCGAAGAAATCACCGGGACGCGGCCGAAGTTTTATGAGATCGACGTGACGGACAGGGAGAAGCTGACGGAGCTCTTCGAATCAGAAGAGATCGGCGCCGTGATTCATTTCGCCGGGTATAAGGCAGTCGGCGAATCGACGAGGATGCCGATTGAATACTACCACAACAATATAGAATCCACACTTGTCCTGTGCGACGTGATGCGGAAGCACGGGTGTAAAAAAATCGTCTTTTCGAGTTCCGCGACGGTCTACGGGGATCCTGCGTTCGTCCCGATCACGGAGTCCTGCCCGATGGGGGAAACGACCAATCCCTACGGGGCCACGAAGGCCATGCAGGAGCGGATCCTCACGGACATCTGGAAGAGTGATCCCGAGTGGCGCGTGATGCTGCTGCGTTACTTTAACCCGATCGGCGCCCACAAGAGCGGCAGGATCGGCGAAGACCCGAAGGGCATCCCGAACAACCTGCTTCCATATGTGGCGCAGGTCGCGAGCGGCAAGCTCGAAAAAGTCCATGTTTTCGGCGACGATTACGACACACCGGACGGGACCGGCGTCCGGGACTATATCCATGTCGTGGATCTCGCGAGAGGCCACGTGAAAGCCATAGAAGGCATGGAGCGCCTCGAAGGCGTCAATATTTTCAATCTGGGAACCGGCATCGGCTACAGCGTGCTTGATATTGTCAAGGCATTTGACAAGGCATGCGGACGCGAACTTCCGTACGTGATCGATCCGCGCAGGCCGGGCGATGTGGCGCAGTGCTACTCGGATCCGTCGAAAGCAAAAGACGTACTGGGATGGAGCGCCGAGTATACGATTGAGGATATGTGCCGCGACGCGTGGAACTGGCAGTCCCACAACCCGGACGGATATGTGGACTGACGGATTTTTGTGTGACATGAAAAAAACGGCTGCAGTCATGCCCTGGCTGCAGCCGGTCTCTTTATAAATGCTTTTTAAAGCCGCAGGATGCACAGATTGACATAAGAGAACCTGACGGAAAGGAAATCTATGATAACAGAATACGATAAAGCGAAAAAACTCGGAGACAGACAGGTGCACCGCGCGATTGTCTCGGGGCAGTATCCTTATCTGCCGGCCCTTGACGACCTGCTGGAGACGGGGCACGCCGAATACCCGGTCGGTCTCGCGGAGATTCCGGTCCGCATGATTGCCGGAACGAAGACACAGGGACGGCAGTCCGCGTTTTCTTCGGGATTTATGCCGATTCTCGACAACAGTTCAGAGTTTGCGGCAAAGTGGAACCAGCTCTATAATGCGCAGCTCGAAGAGGGGATCCGGGATCCCGTCAAAGTGTATGAATACATGCAGCGCTTCTATGTCCAGGAAGGGAACAAGCGCGTGTCCGTCATGCGCTATCTCGACATGCCCCTGATCATGGCGGACGTGATCCGCGTGATGCCGTTCCGCAGGGACGAGCGGGACATCCGGGTCTACTATGAGTTCACGGAATTCTACCGCGTCGCCCCGATCTATGAGATCACGTTTACGGAAGAAGGATGCTATGCGGAACTGGCGGAAATACTTGGGCAGGACCTGTCGGAGCCCTGGCCCGCGGAAACCGTGGAAGCCGTCCGGTCGGCGTTCAGCCTGTTTTCGAAGCTGTTTGAGCCAAGGCGGGGATATCTCCAGATCACGACAGGGGACGCCTTCCTTTTGTATCTCAAGATTTACAGCATCGAGAGCATCCTGAATGAGTCCTCTTCCGTCATTGAGAAGAGAATCTCGGGGATCTGGAATGAAATCCTGAATGCCAGCCGGACAGGCAGCGACAGGATCAATCTGATCGAACGGCCGGAGGTCCTCGACAGTCCGCCGCCGGCAGGCGCTTCGGCAGGCGGCGTTCTGCGCTCTCTTCTTAAGGCGGCGCCGAAGTATACGGAAGAAAACCCGCTCAGGATTGCCTTCCTGTATGAAAAGGCGCCGGATGAGTCCCGCTGGATCTATTCGCATGAACTCGGGAGAAACCATCTTGAGCAGGTGTTTGACGGGCTTGTGGAGACGATCCGCTACGACGGATGTTCGACGGACGAACAGATCGGGAAAGCGGTGGAATCTGCCGCCGCAGATAAAAATGAACTGGTGATCACCACATCCCCGGCTCAGATGAACCAGACGCTCCGGTCGGCGATTGCATTTCCGGAAATAAAATTCATGAACTGCTCCGTCAACCTCGCCCACAGCGCGGTGCGCTCATACTACGGAAGGATGTTTGAGGCGAAATTCCTCATGGGCGCGCTGGCGGCGTCGGCATCAGACAATGCACTGATCAGCTACCGGGCGGACTACCCGATCTACGGGGCGATCGCCAATATCAACGCATTTGCCATCGGGGCCGCGATGGTCAATCCGGACGCGCGCATCCTGCTGTCCTGGTCTTCCGTGAAGAAGCATGACGAGTGGCAGGAGGACATGCTCGAGAAGGAAGTAACCGTTTTCTCCGGGCCGGACCTGATCAAGCCCCGGACGGCGTCCAGGGAGTACGGCATCTACCGCCGGGAGAGCGGCGGGACGATCAGGAATCTGGCGGCCCCGGTGTGGGACTGGGGCGTCTTTTATGAAAAGATCGTCAGGACGGTCCTGAACGGCACCTGGGAGGCCCGGGCGCTGACGAAGGACGGACAAGCCGTGAATTACTGGCTCGGGATGGATTCCGGCGTGATCGATGTCATCCTGTCGGACAAAATCCCTTATTATTCGAGAAAACTCGTGAAGACGCTGAAGCAGGCTGTCTGTGCGGGGAGCCTGAGCCCGTTTGACGGGGAACTCCGGAGCCGGGAAGGGGTGGTCAAGGCGGAAGACGCGCCGAGACTTACAAATGAAGAAATCATCACCATGAACTGGCTGAATGATAATGTCATCGGAACAATCCCGGATCTGTCGGATCTCTACGAAGAGGCAAAAGAAACCGTTCAGGTGAGCGGCGTGAAGCCCCCTGAAAAGAATCCGGGAGCCGTATGAAGGGCCGCGAAGGCGGCCGTCGGAGGACGGAATTATGAAAATACTGGCGCTTGCGGACCAGGAGAGCAAAAGTCTCTGGGACTATTATGACCCGGAGCGGGTGAAAGGCGTTGAGCTCATCATTTCCTGCGGAGACCTGGACGCAGCCTATCTGGAATTCCTGGTGACGATGACAAACTGCCCGGTGCTGTATGTCATGGGGAACCATGACACGGAGTACCTGCGGAACCCGCCCGGCGGATGTACGGATATAGACGGAAATATCGTCCGCGCGGGCGGCCTCCGGATCGCCGGGCTCGGGGGCTGCATGAAGTATAACGAGTCGCCGCTGCAGTTTACGGAGAAGGAAATGGAAAAAAGAGTGCGGAGCCTGCACAGGAAGGCCGTCATGGCGGGCGGCATCGATGTGCTTGTCACGCACGCGCCGGTTCAGGGGACCGGGGACATGGAGGATCTGCCGCACAGGGGGTTTGCCTGCTTTCATGACCTGCTGAACCGATGGAAGCCGGCTTATATGCTCCACGGACATGTGCACCGGACATACGGAAGCGGGTTCCGCCAGACGTTCCGGCATGAAAGCGGGACGATGATTGTGAATGCATGTGAGCGCTGCCTGATCGACGCGGTCCCGGCTTCGTCCGGCTGCGGCCTGTATGAGCGCCTCCGCCCGCTGAGATTTTCAGGGGCTGCCGGCCGACCTGATAGATGACGAAATTATTACAAAATATACATTAATGCAGGGCAGACACCGCATTTTTGTGACAGTTGCCCGTATATATCCTGTGTTTTCCGCGTGGTTTGATCATATTGGGGGTGGACTTTTTACTAATTTGTGTTATAATTGTTACGACCTGTAACAATTTGGTTCCGCGAAGGGGGAGCGCGGAAGAACACATTTGAAAGCAGACGGATCCTTAAGGACGGAACGTCCGGGGAGGATGCCTGCGGAAAGAAAAACAGGATTATGTACGAAGAATACAGACAGGAACAGATGATCCCGGCCGTTCGCACGGCGGCAGCAGATGAACAGAGAAGCCGGCTGGTCCGCTGGACAGCTGCCTGGATGCTCGGCATCATTGTCTTCCTTACTATTTTTGCAGCAAAAGACGTCAGGGCCGCTTATAAGGAATCAGACTATAAGCTGGTCTACAATTACGAGTATTACATTAATAAGTATCCTTATCTGAAGAAGAAGTTCAAGACACGCGCAGCCGTCCTCAAGAGGTTTGTGGAATACGGCATGAATCACGGCGCACGCGGAAGCCTTAACTTCAACCCGAAGAGATACCGGGCGAATTATCCGGACCTGCAGAAGAAGTACGGATACAACTGGAAGCAGTACTATCTGCATTATATGCGCACCGGCAAGGCGGAAGGACGTCTGGCCAGGGCAGATGTAAAAACCTACAAGTTTAAACTTGCGATCAATCCGAACGGCGGCAAGTACAAAGGATCAACGAAAATCCAGACGCGCTACCGCAAATACGGAACCAAGCTGACGATGCCGAAGCCGACGAGGGCAGGGTACGTCTTTGCCGGATGGAAGCTCATCGGGACAGGAAAACTGAACGGCAACGTATTCGTCTTTACGAGGACGAGACTCGGCACAACGACCCTGAAGGCGACGTGGAAGAAAGCCACGACTGACGCAAAGGTCGAAAATATGGTGAGATTTGCCCTGTCCAAGGTCGGCATGGGCGGATCTGAAGTCTGGAGATACTGGGGCTTTGAAGAAGAGTGGTGCTGCATGTTCGTCACTTACTGCGCGGACAAGGGCGGCGGCCTCATCGGCGCAGGCGTCCAGGAAGATCAGTGGGGCAACGGCAGACTGCCGAAGTGCGCGGGACAGCGCGAGCTCGCTTACCTGCTCAAGGCCAGGGGCCAGCTGCACTTCTCCTCATCCGGTTATATGCCGAAGCGCGGCGACCTGATTTTCTTCTCAAGGTCAGGCAGAACGACCAATGTCTACAACTTCTCGCATATCGGCATCGTGACCGGCTGCGACGGCAAGTATGTCTACACGGTCGAAGGCAATACGGGCACATATGACCGCCACACATCCTACGTCAAGGAAAAGAGCTATGAGCTGACCGCGGAAAGAGTGGCCGCATACGGCGAGATCAAGTAAATAATTAAATAATACAAGCAGAAGCCGGCAGGGAGTGATCCCTGCCGGTTTTGGGAGGAAAAGGAAAATGGCTTCGGGCAAAAAGAAAAAGAACGTCAGCAAACAGGAACAGAAGGCGAAACAGGGAAAAATGATTGTCGCTGCAGCAGCGGTCTTAATGGCGGTGGGGATCACGGGCATCGTCATTTCTACGGTGACGGAGAGACGGAAGGCAGCGGCGGAGTCTTCTGCCGCGCAGAGCACGGCGGGAACGGAAAACGCGGGAGACCTCATCGTGAGCGCCGCGGATCTCAATGTTTCCCACTATGCGGACGTGGAGATCGAAGATTACGGGACGGTGACGCTCGCGCTCGACAGGAGCATTGCCCCCGCTACAGTCGATAATTTCGTGAAGCTCGCGGAGAGCG
>CACZTA010000031.1 GCA_902783935.1 uncultured Lachnospiraceae bacterium
CATGCCCGAATTGACGAAACCGATCACCATGACGGTCGTCGCCGATGAAGACTGGATGACTGAAGTGACGCCTGTGCCGAGAAGGACGCCCTTGATCGGGGTGCTCGTCATCTTATAGAGAAATGCTTCAAGTTTATTTCCCGCTACTGTCTTCAGCCCGTCGCCCATCAGCTGCATGCCGTACAGGAACAGTGCCACACCGCTCAGAAGAGACAGGATCATGATGATTACATCCATTGCAGAATTCCCCCTGTTTTAAATGAATGTCATTTTACACCGATTTTATTATACACAATCCGCGCGGTCCATTCCACTTCTGCTTTTCAGAAAGATATGCTATAATGCTTCACGGCTCTGTCCGTGCCCGGTCTGCGGGCATATCACGCAACTCATTTCCCCATCAGGCACGATAACCCGGAAAGGAATACTTTATGAACAAATATCGTGATTTTGACAACTATCTGAAAGAATACCCGTCCGCTGACGGCTGGTTCGGCAAATACGGCGGCAATTTCCTGGAAGACCCGGAACTTATCAATGCATTCCGGGAGTATGCGGAGGCTTATAATACCATCGCCCAGTCCGCCCAGTTCATCGCAGAGCTGCGCCGCATCCGCAGGGATTTCCAGGGACGTCCGACACCGCTCTATCACTGCCAGAATCTGTCCAACCTGCTCGGCAGGACGCAGATTTATCTGAAGCGGGAAGACCTGAACCACACCGGTGCGCACAAGCTCAACCACTGCATGGGGGAAGGCCTTCTGGCAAAATATATGGGCAAGAAGAAGCTGATCGCCGAAACCGGAGCCGGCCAGCACGGCGTCGCGCTGGCAACCGCAGCCGCTTATTTCGGACTTGAATGCGACATCTACATGGGCGAAGTCGATATCGCCAAGCAGGCGCCGAATGTCACCCGCATGAAGATGCTCGGGGCCAATGTCATCCCGGTTTCCTTCGGTCTCCGCACCCTCAAGGAAGCTGTCGACGCCGCGTTTATGGCTTACTCAAAAGAATATAAAACGTCTGTCTACTGCATCGGGACCGCTGCCGGCCCCCATCCTTTCCCGCTGATGGTCAGGGATTTCCAGTATGTCATCGGGGAGGAAGCCAGACAGCAGTTCCTCGACCAGACCGGTCATCTGCCGGACGAAGTGATCGCCTGTGTGGGCGGCGGCTCGAACTCCATCGGCATGTTCACGCCGTTCCTCGCGGACCCCGTTGAGCTGACGGGCGTGGAACCGCTCGGCCGCGGACCGGAGCTCGGCAATCACGCCGCCTCCATCACCTACGGCAAAGAAGGCGTCATGCACGGCTTTAAGAGCATCATGCTCGCCGACGAAAACGGCGATCCTGCTCCTGTCTACTCCAACGCGAGCGGGCTCGACTACCCGGCTGCCGGGCCGGAACATGCGCTGCTCCACGACATGGACCGCATTCATTATGTCACGGTCAATGACGAAGAAGCGATCGAGGCGCTGTTCCTCCTGTCGAGGCACGAGGGCATCATTCCCGCCATCGAGAGCTCGCATGCGCTTGCTCACGCGATCCGGATCGCAAGGACCGGCGTCACCGGCTCCCTGATCGTCAGTCTCTCAGGCCGCGGCGACAAGGATCTCGATTATATCGTCGAGCACTACGGATACGGACCGGAATTCCTGAAAAAAATGGAAGAAAGAAGATAAAGAAGGATGCGAAAAGCGGCTGCCGCGGCAGCCGCTTTTCGTATGAAAGTGTTAATGAGTGCGATAGTAGTTGATCAGGCAGCCTTCCGCAAGAATCTCTCTCTCCGGCTCCGTCAGCGGCCCCGTCGATGTCTCAAACGGGACAACTGTACCGTCAGCTTTTACAGCATAAGCGGTGATCGCATCCGCGTTTTTCATGACTGCCGTGCGGACGCCCGGCACAAAGACATAGTCACCCTGCGCGAGCACATCCGGATCCGTGACAAGGAACGGGATCATGCCCCAGTTAATGCAGTTCGAGCGGTATCTCTTTGTCGCGTACTGCTTCGCGAAGTTTGCGCTTCCGCCGAGCACGCGCTGGCAGGACGCCGCCTGCTCTCTCGCGGAGCCGTCACCGGGCACATTTGCGTAGATGGCGGATCCGATATCCGTCTTCTCCGGGTCTGCGGCAATCCCCGCTTTTTCGAGCGCCGCATAGACAGCTTTCACTTCTTCCGGCAGTCCCTTCCCGGCTTCCCGGCCGCGCTCGATCTCCCGCATCTCCTTGCTGCGTCCCACATAGCCCGGATCTTTTCTGGATAATGCGAATTCACTCAGGCGCTCCGGATTCGAGCGGTAAGAGGACGCCTCCCCGGACGGGATCAGCTCATCAGTCGTCGTGACCGGATCCGTGATATAAGAGCAGATCCTGACGAGCAGGTCTTCCGTCAGGGCCGGCATCTCCGGCCAGTCCTTGATATTGGGGCCGAACTTCAGCGGATGGTCCGGCTCTTCCCTGCCCCAGCCGTCAAAGACGCGCTTCTCATAGATGCCCCTGTCGAAATAATACTTCGGTGTGCTGTATTCAATATCTGCCAGATCTGTCGCAGCCGTCAGTTTCCCGCCGTTTGCCGCTGTCGCCGCAATCGATCTCGCATCCATCAGCGCGACGGCGCTCATCTGGCCTTCACCGGGCTTGCTGCCCTCGCGGTTCGGGAAGTTGCGGGTCGTATGGCGGACCGAGAATTCCCCGTTCGCCGGACAGTCGCCAGCGCCGAAGCACGGGCCGCAGAAGCACTCGCGGACAACAGCGCCCGCTTCAATGAGATCCGTGACGAAACCGTTTTTAACCAGTTCCCGGTAGGCGGGCATCGAACCCGGATAGACGCTCAGGCTGAAAGTACCGTTCCCGATGCTCCTGCCCCTTAAGATGTCAGCGGCTGCCGCGAGATTGTCATAGGTCCCGCCGGAGCATCCGGCGATGACCCCCTGGTCGACATAAATACACCCGTCGTCATGGAGCTTGCTCATGAGATCCATCCGGGCATTGCCCGCGATCTGCTCATTTGCCCGCTTTTCCGCCATCGAAAGGATGTCGGCTGCATTTTCCTGAAGTTCATGGATGGTATACGTGTAGCTCGGATGCATGGGCAGGGCGATGGTGCTCTCCACCGTCGAGAGGTCCACATAGACGCACCCGTCATAGTAGGCGACATCCGCCGGCTTCAGTTCCCTGTAGGCTTCCGGCCTGCCGTGGACGGCAAAGTATTCCTCCGTCTTCTCATCCGTGACCCAGACGGAGGACCAGCAGGTCGTCTCCGTCGTCATGACGTCGACGGCGTTCCGGTATTCGACCGGCAGGTTCCGGATCCCGGGGCCGACGAATTCCATGACCTTGTTCTTGACATAGCCGTTGTCATAGACAGCGCCGCAGATCGCAAGCGCAACGTCATGCGGCCCGACGCCCGGTTTCGGTTCGCCGGCCAGATAGACGGCTATCACTTCCGGACGGGCAAAATCATACGTGCGGCCGAGCAGCTGCTTTGCCAGCTCGCCGCCGCCTTCCCCGACAGCCATCGTCCCGAGAGCACCGTAGCGCGTGTGGCTGTCCGATCCGAGGATCATCCGGCCGCAGCCGGCCATCATTTCCCGGTTATAGCTGTGGATGACCGCCTGGTTCGGCGGAACATAGATCCCGCCGTATTTCACTGCCGCGGAGAGGGCGAATTTGTGATCGTCCTCGTTGATGGTGCCGCCGACCGCGCAGAGGCTGTTGTGGCAGTTCGTCAATACGTAGGGAAGGGGGAATTTCTCCATTCCCGACGCCCTCGCCGTCTGAATGATGCCGACATACGTGATATCATGACTCGTCATGGAGTCAAATTTCAGCTGCAGGCTGTCCATATCGCCGGACTGATTATGAGCTTCCATGATCCCCCAGGCGATCGTTCCGCGGGAAGCGGCGTCCCGGTCCGCCGAAAGGCCCGTCGCGCGGGTCACTTCTTCAGGTGACGGGTAAAGGTCCGTTCCGTTAACCAGAAAGGTTCCGGTTTCATACAATCTGATCATTCTCGTCTCCTCCGGGGACCGGATGTTTATTCGATCCCGATATATTTGTAATCTTTGTCTTCAATCGCCTTCTTTACGGCTGCCTCATCCGGATCGCCGCTCAAAGTCAGGACAGCTGTCCCGCTCTCATGGCTCACTTCCGCAGAAGCCACAAAGGGAAGGTTCTCAAGTGCTTTCTTAACGGTTGCTGCACAGTGGCCGCACATCATGCCTTCTACCTTCACAGTTTTTGTCATTTTTGATTCCCTCTCTTTCATAATCGTCTGCTGGATTTCTGCGAGAACGGCGTCCGGGTCTCCCTTCAGCCCTTTCCCCGGCTTATCATGTGAAGCGTCGTGAATCTTAAACAGGTTCAGGCGCAGCGCATTCATACATACGGTAAAACTTGACAGGCTCATCGCA
The DNA here is from genome assembly GCA_902783935.1 of uncultured Lachnospiraceae bacterium. Lineage (GTDB taxonomy): Bacteria > Bacillota > Clostridia > Lachnospirales > Lachnospiraceae > Chordicoccus. Next base: position 4,413 of record CACZTA010000031.1, read on the forward strand.
GCCGCCCCGATCATCGGGTTCATCTTCCACGCGAAGAGGCCGGCTGCAAGCGGGATGCAGATTACATTGTAGAAGAACGCCCAGAACAGGTTCTCGTGAATATTCCGGAGCGTCCCCCGGCTGAGCCGGACAGCCGCAGCCACATCCTTGAGCGAGCTGTTCATGAGGACGATGTCCGCGCTGTCAACCGCAACATCCGTCCCGGCGCCGATGGCGATGCCGGTATCCGCCCTCGTCAGGGCCGGCGCATCGTTGATGCCGTCCCCGACCATGGCGGTCTTCCCCAGCGTCTGGAGCTGCCGGATGACGGCCTCTTTGCCGTCCGGCAGGACCCCCGCGATGACATCGTCGACGCCCGCCTCCCGGCCGACCGCCCGCGCGGTCCGCGCATTGTCGCCGGTCAGCATCACAACCCTGAGTCCCTGGTTCCGGAGTTCCCTTACGGCTTCCGCCGAGTCCTCCTTGAGGACGTCCGCCACTGCGATCATCCCGAGCAGGTCTCCGTCTTCCTCAAAGAAGAGAGGCGTCTTCCCCTCTCCGGAGAGGCGCTCCGCCTGGGCCTCAGCTTCGCTGCCCACAGTCGTCAGCCCCCGGATATAGGTGCCGCTGCCGCCGTGCAGCTGCTTTCCGCAGACGGTGCCGGAAAGCCCGTTCCCGGGAAGCGCCCTGAAATCTGACGCTTCTTCTGTCTGCAGGCTTCTCTTTTCCGCCTCCGCCACGACTGCTTTCGCGAGCGGATGCTC
>CACZTA010000032.1 GCA_902783935.1 uncultured Lachnospiraceae bacterium
GATGTGACGCTGGAAGAGAGCTTTTCCATCTATCAGGAAGGAATGGAAATACTGAAGCAGGTCAGCACGGCGATTGATACATACGAGAAAAAAATCCGGGTAATCATGGAGAACGGTGAAACGGAAGAATTTCAATGAAAAAGCGGCTTGATATACTGATGACGGAGCAGAATCTGGCTGAGTCCAGGGAAAAGGCCAAAGCACTGGTCATGTCCGGCATCGTCTATGTTAATGACAGAAAGTGCGATAAGGCGGGAACCTCTTTTGAAGAAGATGTCCGGATTGAAGTGAGAGGACAGAAACTCCGCTATGTAAGCAGGGGAGGGCTGAAGCTTGAAAAGGCGCTCGCAGTATTCCCTGTCAACGTGGAGGGAAAGGTGTGCCTTGATATCGGGTGCTCTACAGGCGGTTTCACCGACTGCATGCTCCAGAACGGGGCTGTCCGGGTCTATGCTGTGGATGTCGGATACGGACAGCTCGCATGGAAACTCCGCTGTGATGAGCGGGTCATCTCGATGGAGAAGACAAATATCCGGTATGTGAAACCTGAAGATCTGCCGGAGCAGGCGGATTTTGCAAGTATTGACGTAAGCTTTATTTCACTGTCAAAAGTACTCGGCCCTGTATGCGGCCTTCTGAAAGATGAGGGGGAGATCGTCTGCCTGATCAAACCCCAGTTTGAAGCAGGGAGGGAGAAGGTCGGCAAACACGGCGTCGTGAGAGATCCTGAAGTCCACAAAGAAGTGATCCGGAATGTGACCGGATATGCGTCACGGGAAAACCTGACACCAGTAATGCTGGATTATTCGCCGGTCAAAGGGCCGGAAGGGAATATTGAATATCTGTGCTTTCTGAGGAGAGACACCGCTTTCCCGCCGATTGAAGAAGCAGATATAGCAGATACTGTTTTTCGTGCCCACTCTGAACTGGACGTGCGTTAAGGGACTGGACGGCGGGAGGAAACTATGGACTGTATCGGGATTATATGCAATTCAGACCTCAGGGAGAGCGCGGCCCTGGCTGACCGGATCAGAATGTACCTGCAGGAAAACAGGGTGAGCTGCTTCACAGCGAAAGACGGGGAACATCTTCCGGAAACCTGTGAATGTGCCCTGGTCCTCGGCGGCGACGGGACTCTCCTCCATGCGGCAAAAACGGTGCTGGAAAGGCAGCTGCCGCTCCTTGGAATCAACCTGGGCGGCCTCGGCTATCTGGCGGAAGTGGAAGTGGGCGGTGTCTGTGAAGCGCTTGACAGGCTTCTGGCCGGACAATATACCGTTGAAAAACGGATGATGCTGGAAGGCGAGGTCGTCAAAGGGGGGCAGGTGATTATGAGGGACACCGCTCTCAACGATATTTATATAAAAGGGACGGGTGCCCTCCGGTCGTATCGTTTCCGGAATTACGTCAACGGAGAATATCTCAGTACGCTGACAGCTGACGGGGTCATCCTTTCTACGGCGACGGGATCAACCGGTTATAATCTTTCCGTAGGGGGACCGATTGTCTCGCCCGAAGCCAAGGCGGTCCTGATGACGCCGATTGCGCCGCATTCTCTGGTTGCTTCGAGGACGATTATTTTTTCCGGGTCTGACAGGATCAGTGTCGCAATCGGAGAAGGCAGGACGGGGCCGGCAGAAGACATCGCTTTCGTCCGGTTTGACGGGTCACAGGGAGTGAGCCTTGATACGGGTGATCTCGTCAGGGTTTCAAAATCAGAACGGTGTACAAATCTGATAAAGATTAATCATATCAGTTTTCTCGAAGTGCTGAGAAAGAAAATGTCGGAGTCCTGAATGATGAAAAATGCCCGTCAGGAAGCAATCCTGAAATTAATCGAACAGTATGAAATTGAGACACAGGAAGAGCTTGCGTCGAGGCTCGGCAGCGCCGGGTTTACAGCGACGCAGGCGACAGTTTCCAGAGATATCCGCGCACTGTCGCTTCATAAGGTGCAGGGCAGCGGGGGGCGTCTCCATTATGCCGTAAAAGAAGAAACGCAGGAAGCCCTGAGCGGCCGCTATAAACGGGCGCTGGTGGATGCGTTTGTATCGATGGATACCGCCATGAACCTGGTCGTCATCCATACCGTTTCCGGTATGGCCATGGCGGCAGCGGCTGCCATTGACCATATGGGCTGGGAGGAAGTCCTCGGGTGTATTGCGGGGGACGATACGATCATAGCGGTGATCCGGTCGCCGGAACAGGCGGATATTATCAGGAAGAGAATTGATGCAATAACGGGAGGATGAAAGCGGTATGCTGCGTAACCTTCACATACGTAATCTTGCACTCATCCGTGAAGTAGATGTGGATTTTAAGGAAGGCCTGAACATTCTGACCGGTGAGACCGGGTCCGGCAAGTCGATCCTGATCGACTCCATCGGCCTTGCCCTGGGCGGCCGGATTCAGAGGGACCTGACCGGCAGAGAAGGAGATTCCCTTGTGGAGCTCGTCTTTGAAGTGACGGACGAAACCGTTCTCCGGGCCCTCAGGGAGATGGGGATTGAACCGGAAGACGGCTGCATACTGATCTCGAGACGAATCCACGACGGACGTTCCGTGATACGCGTCAACGGTGAGACAAGGACAGCTGCGGAAGTGAGAGAATGTGCCAGACTGCTTCTTGACATTCACGGACAGAGTGAACATCAGAAGCTTCTGCGTTCAGACAGGCAGCTGGCCCTGATCGACGAATACGGCGGTGAAAAAACAGAAAGAGCCCGTGAAAAAACGGCCGCTGCATTCAGGGAGTGGTCAGCATTAAAAAAAGAACTGGAAAAAGACGAAATGAGCGGGGAAGAGAGGGCGCGCAGACTTTCCTTCCTTGAGTATGAGATTCGCGACATAGAGGATGCGGCTCTTTATGAAGGCGAGGATGAAGAGCTGGAACGCACTTACAGAAAACTGTCAAATGCCAGAAAAATAGCAGAAGCGGTCGAAACCGTACATGCCGCGACGGGGTATGAGAGTTCGGAAAGTGCGGGAAATGAGATCGGCAGGGCGCTGAAAAAACTGGAGGGTGTGTCGGATTATGACGGGAGACTCGAAGAGCTCGCGGGACAGCTTTCCGGGATCGAAGACCTGCTGAATGATTTTAACAGAGAGCTGGCTTCTTATGCTGAGGACCTGTCTTTTGAAGAAGCCTCTTTTGAAGAGACGGAAGAGCGGCTCAACCTCATTAACAAAATGAAAGCACGCTACGGCAGGACGATTCCGGACATTCTCTCTTCACTCGCTGATAAAAAGGCAGACCTGGCCGCACTTGAGAATTATGAAGAGCGGAGAAAAGAACTGAAAAAGAATTTTGAAAAGGCGGAGGCAGCACTTGAGAATGCATCCGCAGCGCTGACTGCAGTGAGAAAAGAGACGGCAGACCGGTTTGCCGGAGAAGCAGTCAGGGAATTCCAGGGGCTGAATTTTGCGAGAGCGGATTTTTCGGCAGTGATTTCGGAGACAGACGGGTTTACTTCAAACGGAAAAGATCACATTGAATTTATGATTGCGACAAATCCGGGCGAAAAGCCGCGCCCGCTCCGGCAGGTTGTATCCGGGGGCGAGCTGTCGAGGCTGATGCTCGGAATCCGCACCATGTTTGCGGGAGCCGATGCGACGGAGACTGTCATTTTTGATGAAGTGGATACGGGTATCAGCGGGAGGACGGCCCAGAAAGCGGCAGAGAAACTGGCTGATCTGGCCGGAACGCATCAGGTGCTCTGCATAAGCCACCTTCCCCAGATTGCCGCGATGGCGGATACGCATTACGGCATTACGAAGGAACTCGGTGATGATGAGGCCATCACCAGAATTGAAGCGCTGAGCGACGAAGCGTCTGTCGGAGAACTCGCAAGACTGATCGGCGGCGCGGAAATAACCGTCAATACGCTCGAATCTGCACGTGAAATGAAAGACATGTGTCGACAATATAAACAAAATAAACTATAATGAATCCAGAGGGAACTGTATCCGGAGTTTCGGATCATACCGGATGCGTACGGACGGGTCTGTGCATATACCGGTGTGCGGACTGTACTCAGAAATGATTTACAGGGAGGCGTCAGCGATATGAAAAATATTCTTTTTGTTGCATCAGAGGTTGTCCCATTTATAAAAACCGGCGGTCTGGCCGATGTCGCGGGGTCGCTTCCGAAAGCCCTGGACAAGCAGTATTTTGACTGCAGGGTTGTTCTTCCGTACTATTCCTGCATGGCACAGAAATGGAAAGACATGCTCCAGTACAAGACGAATCTCTATATGGACTTTGACTGGAACAGCTGTTATGTAGGGATTTTTGAATGCGTCTATGAAGGCGTTCATTTCTACTTTATTGATAACCAGGATTATTTCACATGTGACAAACCGTACAACAGTATGCCCTGGGATATGGGCAAGTTCGCATTCTTCAGCAAAGCAGCCCTGTCTATTCTCCCGACGATTGATTTCCGTCCCGACATTATCCACTGCCATGACTGGCAGACAGGCCTGGTGCCCGTCTATCTGAACGCGTATTTCCAGGATAATGAGTTTTACCGCGGCATCAAGAGGGTTATGACGATTCATAATCTGAAGTTCCAGGGCGTCTGGGACGTGAAGACCATGAAGGACATCGTCGGCCTCCCGGATTATTACTTTACGCCGGATAAGATGGAATTCAATCACGACGGCAATCTGCTGAAAGGCGGTCTTGTATACGCGGATGCGATTACAACAGTTTCGAAGAGCTACGCGGAAGAAATCAAGATGCCGTATTACGGCGAAGGGCTTTACGGCCTGATGCGCGCAAGAGCGAATGATCTTCGCGGCATCGTAAACGGGATTGATTATGAGGCCTTTAATCCGGAGACCGATAAACATCTGTACAAGAATTATAACGCAGCCAATTTCCGCAAGGAAAAGGTTAAGAACAAAACAAAACTCCAGGAAGACCTCGGCCTGACGGTTGATCCGAAGGTGATGCTGATCGGCATTGTGTCCAGACTGACGGACCAGAAAGGATTCGACCTGATTGCCTATGTGATGGATGAACTCTGCCAGGATGCGGTTCAGTTCGCCGTCCTCGGAACAGGCGATGAGCGCTATGAGAACATGTTCCGTCATTTCGCCTGGAAATAC
>CACZTA010000033.1 GCA_902783935.1 uncultured Lachnospiraceae bacterium
CGCAGGAGGGCGGGATCCAGGACATCCGGGCGGTTCGTGGCTGCCAGAATGATGACGCCCTTTGATCCTTCGAAGCCGTCCATCTCCGTCAGCAGCTGGTTCAGCGTCTGCTCCCGCTCATCATTTGTCGTAAGGGCGCCGCCGTCGCGCTTTTTTCCGATTGTGTCGATCTCGTCGATAAAGACAATGCACGGGGCATTCTTCTCCGCCTGCTTAAAAAGATCCCTGACCTTTGACGCCCCCATGCCGACAAACATCTCCACGAATTCCGAGCCGGCAATTGAGAAGAACGGCACGCCCGCTTCCCCGGCGACAGCTTTGGCAAGCAGGGTTTTTCCGGTTCCGGGAGGGCCGACAAGCAGCGCACCCTTCGGGCAGCTGGCGCCGATATCCGCATACTTCTGCGGGTCTTTCAGATACATGACCAGTTCCTGAAGAAGCTGCTTCGCTTCTTCTTCACCTGCAACATCCCTGAAAGAGATGCTGGTCGTGGAAGGGACGTAGACCTTTGCGTTGCTCTTCCCGAAGGACATCATCGGGTTTCCGCCTCCGAAGCCGTCTCCCATTCTGGAAAGCAGCCGCCGGGACAGGAAAACCCCGAGTGCATAGAACAGGAGCAGCGGAAGCACCCATCCGAAAAGAAAGTTTTCCAGCGGACTGGCTTCTGTCTTCACTTTGGTAAACTTCGCGCCTGACGCCTTCAGTTCTTTTACGAGGTCCGGGTCATCCACGGATGCGGTTTTATAATAGCCCGCAGGCTCGTTCTTATCCGTGAAAATGATTTCATTCTTGCGGATTTCCGCTGCCGCAATCTGTTTCTTGTCCACCATGGTAAGGAACGTGCTGTAGTCCACCTTCTGAATATTCATATTGCGGAAAGAGGGCAGAATAAACAGATTCAGGACTGTCATAACGGCCACAACAATAATCAGATATACATAAAACGGCTTTTTGTCAGGTGATTTTATATTCTTCATTATTTGTCTTCAACCTCCTTAACCTGTACGGCAAGGCCCGCCCGCAGGGGCATTTTTATGTTATATGAAGATTAGCACAATCATCCCGGATGTCAAGCATCCGGGATGATTTCATAAATATTTAAGGATATGTCCGGGTTTCCCGCAGGCCGGCATTTTTTCTCAGCCGACCGCTTCGGGATCGTCGACGAGATCCGTGTCGCCGACAACCTCTGTCTCATCGAGGTCCACGCCTCCGTTGTCACCGTCAGTTCCGCCGTCCTGCGCGTCATCTGCCGTTCCGCCGCCGTCGTCTCCAGTATCGACGATATCCCCGTTATGATCGGTACCGGCATCAACGCCGTTATCATCTCCGGTATCCGCGCCGCCTCCGTTGTCTCCCGTGCCGGTGTCGTTACCGGTGTCTGCGTCGTTATCTGTTCCGTTGTCCTCACCGGCACCGCCGCCGTCCTCCGCATCGTTATCCGTGCCGGCATCCGTCCCGTCATCTCCGGTGTCCCCGTCCGTATCGTACGACGGTGCCGCGCCGTCAGCCGTATCAGCAGTCTGTTCCGGCGTATAATCGTCTTCTATTCCGAGCTGGACTTTTGTGATATGCACTTCCTCCCGCTCCGTATTAATCTCCTGCCCGCCCTCCGGTGTGTAAACCAGATAGCCGGATCCGTATGTATCCTCCACAAAGATCTGCACCTCGTCAGCCGTGCCGAACGGGAAATTATGGATGACGACCGAATCGGAGGGGAAGGTAAAGCGCACACGGAAAACCGGCTTCGTTCCGCCGTCTCCGGCTTCCTTCAGGGCATCGGCTGCATTATAGTAGAAGACAGCCTTCTCCCCGTCCTTAAGGCTCTGCGAAGAGGACAGCAGGTTTTCGGGATATCCGCTCATATCATCTGACTTTACTTCGATCCCGATGATATCCATACCGGTCTTGTTAACAAGACGGATTTTATAGACATCCGCCGCTTCCGATTTCTCTCCGATCACCGGAAGTCCCTTGTCCGGATCCGGCGTCGGCGTCGGGGAAGCCGTCGGTGCCGGTGTGGCAGCCGCCTCAGCCGCGGACTCGGGCCCGGACAGCACATCAGGCAGCGGTGCCTGCGTGATTTCCACGGCCGGAATCTCCGTGAGACGTATGTCCTTCTTGTCTTCGGGCGTCGGTGTCGGCGTCGGGGCCGGCGTCTCCGCCTGCGATGTCGCAATATTTACACTTCCCGATGAGCAGCCGGTCAGGCCTGCCAGCATGACTGCAGCGCATACAAGAAGTACCTGTTTTTTCTGCATCCGTAATTACCTCCCGGGAACACTTATGTCATCCACTCTATTTTAACTTTACATAATTCAGTAGTCAATAATCGTGTCCTTCCTTTTTCAAACAAAGTCCTCAGCCGCCCGTAAAAAAGAAACCGTACAGGTCGGCCGGGATCCTGTACAGTTTCCTTATAATCTTTATCTGCTCACGCGGAGCATTTTTTATTTTCTCTCAAAGTGCTGCGTTGACCAGAGTTTTTCCGCATAGGGGGCCCACTCCTCCGCATAGTGGGAGCACTTGCTGCACAGATGCTCGACGGGTTCCGGTTCCGTCATATCCGTGCTGTGGGCGCCGGCCAGTTCGACCATCGCCTTAAGCTTCTCCGGGTTCTCGAGCATCGGGCACGGCTGCAGAAGGTTCTTATTAAAGGGCTGCGCCGCCTGATACGCCCTGAAGAGGGGCTGCTGCAGGCACTCAAGGAGACTCTGCTCTTTGATGTTCGCATTTGAGTAATGGATAAATACACATGGCTCCACATCACCGTTCGGGTTAATGTGGCAGTAATACTTTCCGCCTGCGATGCATCCGCTGACAAATTCGCCGTCATTCTGGAAATCCATGAGGAAGATCGGCTTGCCGCCTTCCCAGTCACGGACCTGGCGGATCCTGTGATACATGTACTCTCTCTGCTCCGGCGTCGGGACGAGGTCCATCGTCGTATCCATGCCGACCGGCATGAAATGGAAGTACCAGGAGAACGCCACGCCTTTGTCGATCAGGAAATCATAGAACTCATCAGAGGTAACTGCCTTATAGTTCTGGCTCGTATAGCAGATCGACGTGCCGTAGACCAGTCCGTTCTTTCTGAGGAGATCCATGGCGTCCATGACCTTCTGGAAAACGCCGGCGCCGCGGCGGGCGTCCGTTGCCTCTTCAAGGCCCTCAATCGACATGGAGAGGATAATGTTCTTGCAGCGTCTCATGTCGTCGCAGAACTGCTGGTCGACGAGCGTGCCGTTTGTAAACAGCATGAAACCGCAGTCCGGATGCTCTGACGCGAGACGGATGACATCCTTTTTGCGCACCATCGGCTCACCGCCGGTCATGATATACATGTGAATGCCGAGCTCTTTGCCTTCCGTGACGATTTTGTTCATGTCGTCATAGGAAAGATTCAGCTGGCGGCTGTATTCGGAAGCCCAGCAGCCGGTGCAGTGCAGGTTGCATGCGGAAGTCGGGTCGAACAGGATAATCCACGGGCACTGCATATTCAGCCTGTCCGCCGTGCGCCTGGTCTCACGGAACCCCGCGAAAGCGCCTTCAAAACCGATGGACAGGAAAAGGCCTCTCAGGAATTCAACATCCGTGTGCTCAAGCAGATTATTGAAATAGCGGGTCCACTTGCCGTCCTTTCCAAATGCAACGCGCAGCTTGTCATAAGCGCCGTCCGGCCAGGCATCACCGAGAATCTTCTGCATCGCATTGATGACTTCCACGTAGCCTTCCGTGCGGTTCTGGATCGCCTTTTTCCCGACAGTGTCAAGCGCCAGTTCAAACGCTTTTCTCTGGGCAGCATGCACGACTTTTGTTACCATAATCAGATATACCCCCTGAAAAATAATTAAAATAGAGAAAAACTACTGGCTAGCAGTATAGCCTACTTTTAAGAAAATGTAACCCTTTTTTTGGTTTTCAGGATACAAAAGCCGGAAATTGTTCCGCCCATTGACTGCCTGCAGGCTCTTCCCTTGCGCATTTCACGCAAATCCTTTAAGATAAATCTATATCAGAGAAAGGTGTTTTGATGATGAGTACACAGCCGGGTATTATTTTTCTGGATCTCGATGATACACTGCTCAACGCGCGCAAAGAAGTGACGCCGGAAAATGATGCGGCTCTTAAAAAAGCAGAGTCGGAAGGCCACCGCATCGTCCTGACAACCGGCAGGCCGCTGGCTGCCACGATTCCGCTTGCCAGACAGCTGGATCTTTACAGGCCCGGCTGCTGTATCGTCGCCTTCAACGGGGCCCTGGTCTGGGACTGCGGCGAAGAACGCGCGATCTTCCATGACACACTCTCGCGGGACGACATGCTCTATCTCTACCGGGAGGGCAGAAAAGCGGACATTCATGTCCAGGTCTATGACATGGAACATGTGCTGTCTGACCGCGACTGTGATGAAATCCGTTTTTACAGCAGGCGGATCGGCATTCCCGTGATTATTGATCCGGAGCTGCCCGAGAGCCTGACAGAGGACACCACGAAGCTTCTCTTTATCGATGAACAGGATCACGACCGCCTCGAGGCGTTCCGTCAGACCATGCAGGCGTGGGCCGGCAGCCGCCTGTCCCTGTTTTTCTCGAATGCCGCCCTCCTCGAATGCGTCAACGCCGGTATTTCGAAAGGGTCTGCGGTCCGCTATATTGCCGGTCATTACGGGATCCCGGTCGAACGGACGATCGCCGTCGGCGATCAGGAAAACGACATCCCGATGATCGCCGCAGCCGGCATCGGCTGTGCCATGAAAAATGCCATCGCTTCTGTCAGGGAGGCGGCTGACTACATCACGGAAAATGACTGCGAGAACAGCGGGGTCGCCGAAGTGATCGAAAAATTCCTTCTTCCCGGAAGATACACGGTATAAACAACAGAGATCGCGATTGAAAGAATCGAAAAGACGGCACATGCTCCCCGAAATGGAAAGCATGTGCCGTTTCAGTTTTGTTTCCAGTTAACCTGCGAATGTCCTTACCGGACTTCAGCAGAAGAAGAATCCGCCGCCGCACATATTGCAGCAGAGATTCAGGGCCAGCATGGACAGGCACCAGCCTGTCGCAGGCGTCTGGGTGCTGAA